>NZ_MKMC01000077.1:0-871 GCF_001856095.1 Methylomonas sp. LWB | reverse complement strand
CCGCAACAGGTGCGAGTCATTCAACATCACCGCGTCAAATATGCCTGCCCGTGCTGCGATGAAAGCATTCGCGTGACGCCGGCACCGGTTCGCATCATCCCCAAAGGCTTGCTCACCGAAACGGCATTAGCCTGGGTCGTCACCGCCAAATACCAGGATAGCCTGCCGCTGTATCGGCAAGCCGCGCTGTTGAGCCGTTTCGGCGGCGATCTGTCGCGCAACACGCTGGCGGCTAGCATGGTGCGGGTTGGCGACGCAGTGCAACCCATCATCAACTTGCTGCGCGACCATCTGCTCGATGCCGATCTGATCCTGGGCGACGAAACCGTGGTTCAAGTGCTCAAAGAATCCGGCCGAGCCGCGCAAAGCAAAAGCTATCTGTGGGCACAAATGACCGGCTCCGGATCGCCGATTCGGCTGTTCAGCTACACGCCGGGGCGCGGCGGAACGCATGCGCAGCCGTTGTATGACGGCATCAAACCCGGCGCGGTACTGATGAGCGACGGCTATGAGGTGTATAACGCCATTGCCGCCAGCCGGGGTGCGATTCACCTCGGCTGTTGGGCGCATGCGCGGCGTTATTTTGTCGAGGCCGAAGCCGCCATTCCTAAAGCCGCGCGCGGCCCGGAGCAACTGGCGACGCAGTTTATCGCGGCGATGGGTGAACTGTACGCGATTGAAACTCAGACGAAAGACCTGAGCGTCGAACAGCGTGGGCAGCGGCGCCAGGAGCAAAGCCGACCGGTTTTGGTCAAAATCGAAGCCCTGCTGCTACAACATCTGCATGCGGTAATCCCCGGTAGTTTGCTGGGCAAGGCTTTGCATTACTTGTCATCGCAGTGGTCCAAACTGATCCGCTTCGTCGACAACG
>NZ_MKMC01000076.1:0-947 GCF_001856095.1 Methylomonas sp. LWB | reverse complement strand
TTAACCCGTGTGGGGTAGCCGTAGCGAAAGCGAGTCCGAATAGGGCGTCCGTAGTGGCATGTTCTAGACCCGAAGCGGAGTGATCTACCCATGGCCAGGTTGAAGCGACGGTAAGACGTCGTGGAGGACCGAACCCACTTAGGTTGAAAACTGAGGGGATGAGCTGTGGGTAGGGGTGAAAGGCCAATCAAACTCCGTGATAGCTGGTTCTCCCCGAAATGCATTTAGGTGCAGCGTCGCGTGTTTCTCACCGGAGGTAGAGCTACTGGATGGTCTAGGGGGCCCACAAGCTTACCGAAATCAGCCAAACTCCGAATGCCGGTGAGTGAGAGCGCGGCAGTGAGACTGCGGGCGATAAGGTTCGTAGTCGAGAGGGAAACAGCCCAGATCGCCAGCTAAGGTCCCTAAGCGTGTACTAAGTGGAAAAGGATGTGGGGTCGCGAAGACAACCAGGAGGTTGGCTTAGAAGCAGCCACCCTTGAAAGAGTGCGTAATAGCTCACTGGTCAAGTGATCCTGCGCCGACAATGTAGCGGGGCTCAAGTACACCACCGAAGCTGCGGCATTCACACAATGCACCCCCTTGATTCTGCGGAGTCTTGGGCAGTGGTGTGGATGGGTAGGGGAGCGTCGTGTGGCCATGGAAGCGGCAGGGTGACCTAGCCGTGGAGGCCACACGAGTGAGAATGCAGGCATGAGTAGCGAAAGACGAGTGAGAAACTCGTCCGCCGAATGACCAAGGGTTCCTGGGCCAGGTTAATCCGCCCAGGGTGAGTCGGGACCTAAGACGAGGCCGACAGGCGTAGCCGATGGACAACGGGTTGATATTCCCGTACCCGTGTGAACGCGCCCCTGGTGAATCAGTGATACTAACCATCCTGAAGCGTCCTTACGCCCCTTCGGGGGCCCTGGATGTGGATGCATGGGACCTGATCTGGTAGTAGCCAA
>NZ_MKMC01000075.1:0-1061 GCF_001856095.1 Methylomonas sp. LWB | reverse complement strand
TTCAGGTTGTTTTTAATCGTATTGAAATCGCCGTTGTAACTGTCGGTAATCTTAGCCGGAATGTTGCCTCGGGATATGTTGTCCACATAATCCGCCGCCACGTTCAACGGCCCAATCACCGCATCCAGGGTTTCGTTGACACCTTCGACAATCTTGCGGTAATCGCCTTGGTGCAGGGTCGCATCGGCGCGAGTCGACAGTTTGCCTTCCACCGCCGCTTGCGACAACATCACCGCGTCCGCCACTAACGCATTGACCGCGTCGATACACGTGTTCAAATTATTTTTGATCACATTGAAGTCGCCGTTGTAACTGTCGGTGATTTTCGCCGGGATGGCGCCTTTTGCAATGCGGTCTACATAGTCGGCCGCCACGTTCAACGGCCCAATCACCGCGTCCAGCGTATTGTTTACACCCTGTACGATCTTCCGATAGTCACCTTGGTACTGGCTCGCATCCGCGCGCGTCGCTAACCGACCTTCGATCGCGGCTTTTTCCAAGCTCGCCGCTTCGGCAACCATATTGCCGATTGCGTCGATACAGTTGTTCAGGTTGTTTTTAATCGTATTGAAATCGCCGTTGTAACTGTCGGTAATCTTAGCCGGAATGTTGCCTCGGGATATGTTGTCCACATAATCCGCCGCCACGTTCAACGGCCCAATCACCGCATCCAGGGTTTCGTTGACACCTTCGACAATCTTGCGGTAATCGCCTTGGTGCAGGGTCGCATCGGCGCGAGTCGACAGTTTGCCTTCCACCGCCGCTTGCGACAACATCACCGCGTCCGCCACTAACGCATTGACCGCGTCGATACACGTGTTCAAATTATTTTTGATCACATTGAAGTCGCCGTTGTAACTGTCGGTGATTTTCGCCGGGATGGCGCCTTTTGCAATGCGGTCTACATAGTCGGCCGCCACGTTCAACGGCCCAATCACCGCGTCCAGCGTATTGTTTACACCCTGTACGATCTTCCGATAGTCACCTTGGTACTGGCTCGCATCCGCGCGCGTCGCTAACCGACCTTCGATCGCGGCTTTTTCCAAGCTCGCCGCTTCGGC
>NZ_MKMC01000074.1:0-1264 GCF_001856095.1 Methylomonas sp. LWB | reverse complement strand
GACGCCGCGCGGGCGAATCAGCGAACGGCGGCGGCGCAGTTTGAATAAAGCGCGGAAAAACCAGATAGGCCTATCCGGTGACATGGCCCTACTGGGCGAATTTTGGCAGGTATTAACCGAGAATTTGGCGCGAAAACATGGCACCGGGCCGGTTCATAGCTTGAGCGAAATCACGATGCTCGCCGAGCGTTTTCCCGATCAAATTCAAATCGTTTGCGGCACCCACCAAGACCAAGTCGTCGCCGGCGTTTTATTGTTTATCACCGCGACCTGTATTCATACTCAATATATCGCCGCGAATGACATCGGCTATCAATTTTCCGCACTGGACGCGGTGTTCGACTTCTGCATTACCAAGGCCGTCAGCGACGGAAAGCGTTGGCTCGACTTTGGTATCTGCAACGAGCAGGCCGGCAAAGTGCTGAATGAGGGACTTTATAAATTCAAAACGGAATTTGGCGGAGGAGGAACCGTACATGAGTTCTTCGAGATCCCATTAACCGGAGAAGAAAATGTCGATTAACGATTGCAAAATCATCGAATTACCCCGCATCCCGGATGCCCGCGGCAACTTGACCTTTATCGAGGCGGGGCGCCATGTTCCGTTCGAGATCAAGCGCACCTATTACCTAGACGCCGCGCGGGCGAATCAGCGAACGGCGGCGGCGCAGTTTGAATAAAGCGCGGAAAAACCAGATAGGCCTATCCGGTGACATGGCCCTACTGGGCGAATTTTGGCAGGTATTAACCGAGAATTTGGCGCGAAAACATGGCACCGGGCCGGTTCATAGCTTGAGCGAAATCACGATGCTCGCCGAGCGTTTTCCCGATCAAATTCAAATCGTTTGCGGCACCCACCAAGACCAAGTCGTCGCCGGCGTTTTATTGTTTATCACCGCGACCTGTATTCATACTCAATATATCGCCGCGAATGACATCGGCTATCAATTTTCCGCACTGGACGCGGTGTTCGACTTCTGCATTACCAAGGCCGTCAGCGACGGAAAGCGTTGGCTCGACTTTGGTATCTGCAACGAGCAGGCCGGCAAAGTGCTGAATGAGGGACTTTATAAATTCAAAACGGAATTTGGCGGAGGAGGAACCGTACATGAGTTCTTCGAGATCCCATTAACCGGAGAAGAAAATGTCGATTAACGATTGCAAAATCATCGAATTACCCCGCATCCCGGATGCCCGCGGCAACTTGACCTTTATCGAGGCGGGGCGCCATGTTCCGTTCGAGATCAAGCGCACCTATTACCTA
>NZ_MKMC01000073.1:0-1267 GCF_001856095.1 Methylomonas sp. LWB | reverse complement strand
CGAGCTGCTCGCTGATTTCAGCGCCGATTTCCACCAGACGAGTACCGTCATGCGCACAGATGCGTTCGGCTTCCGCTAATTCATGGCGCACGATCTCACGCGGCAGATGCGGATCGAGCGGTTTGCGACCGCGTTTCTTGCGGCGGTGACCGGCCACCTCGACCGCTTCGGGCGTGGCTTCCTCGGCGATTGGAGCACCGTTCGGCGCCAACACTTCGGCTTCGTTCAGGAACAGGTCGCGCTGGGCCGGATTGGCCCGCGCCTCGGATTTTGCGGCATACAGCCTATGCAGAAAGGCATCCACACGTTCTTTCAATAAATCCCGCTCGACCGTCACCAACCGCAGTTGACTCGCCAGCCGTTGCTGCTCGGCCAGCAAGGCTTGGTAGTCTTCGGTGGACAGCGTGATGGTGGGCGTCATGCCGTTATTTTACCGGCTTTACATCCGCGTTTCAGCCTACTTGGGTATAGGTTCGTGCCGGATGCGGCCGCATCGCGGCCAAGTCAATACCGGCTAACAACCAGTGGAGTTGCTCGACCGTCAACGTCACAACTGCTGCCTCTTTCGGCCAGTGAAAACGGTCGGCTTCCAGCCGCTTGAGCATCAACCAAAAACCGGTGCGGTCCCACAACAGCAGTTTGATCCGATCCCGCCGGCGATTGCTGAACACGTAGATGGCCGGCTCGAACGGATTCAAGCCTAATGCCTGCTCAACCAGCAGCGCTAAACCATTGATGGCCTTGCGGCCGTCGACCGGCTCGCGGTGCAGGTAGACCTTCAATCCTGCGTCGAAACGAAACATGGCAGCTCGGCCAACGCCTTCAAAATCACCGGCAGGTCGCTCAGCTCGACAGGCTGTAACGCGAGTTTAACGCCGTTGGGCAACTCCGCACTGAGCGCTGACTCAGCCGGTTTCTCTGCGCTCAGCGACTGAACGGGCACAAAAGCCGGCAACGTTAATGGACTGTTCGGATTCGGATGTCCTGTTTCTCGGTAATGCCCCATCCACTTGCGCAGCAGATTGGCATTGATACCGTATTGCAGAGCGATCTTGGCAACCGATGTGCCCGAATGCAAGCAAACTTTCACTAGCTCCCGCTTGGCTTCCGGATCATAAAGGCAACGGCCGTCTCGCCCGTGCCCCACGATTAATGGCCGCGATAATCGCGTGTTATGCTCCTTCATAGGTGTCCACCTGATTATAAGTGGACACTATCTTCGTTCCTTTCGAGCTGTTTATACAGATGCTGTTAAAGGACCGCTTAC
>NZ_MKMC01000072.1:0-1444 GCF_001856095.1 Methylomonas sp. LWB | reverse complement strand
GCAAGCATTTGGGCGAGGTGTTTCGAAGGTTAGCGAGCCAGAAAGAAAGCCGAATATTGGAAGGGCATTTGATGCCGGATCATGTGCATATGTTGATCTCTATCCCGCCGAAATATGCGGTGTCGCAGGTGATTGGCTATATCAAAGGGAAGAGTGCGATTCACTTGGCCCGTGTTTATGGTGAAAAGAAACAGAGCTTTGTAGGTCAGCATTTCTGGGCGCGGGGGTATTTTGTTTCGACAGTGGGTCGGGATGAAACGATGATACGGGAGTATATCCGTCATCAAGAACAGGAAGACCAACGAGTCGAACAAATGAACCTTTGGCAATGAGTCGCCGCCTATTGGCGGCTAAAGTTAAAGGGCCGCGTCAGCGACCCTATTTACCGCTTTGAGCGGTTCACAACATAAAGCCCCCGGCTTTGCCGGGGGATATTTACTTCATCTGAACCAACTTACGGCACAAGTGCTGGAAGGCACGCTCAGTTTTCACACACTTTCGTAAGCGGTCCTTTAACAGCATCTGTATAAACAGCTCGAAAGGAACGAAGATAGTGTCCACTTATAATCAGGTGGACACCTATGAAGGAGCATAACACGCGATTATCGCGGCCATTAATCGTGGGGCACGGGCGAGACGGCCGTTGCCTTTATGATCCGGAAGCCAAGCGGGAGCTAGTGAAAGTTTGCTTGCATTCGGGCACATCGGTTGCCAAGATCGCTCTGCAATACGGTATCAATGCCAATCTGCTGCGCAAGTGGATGGGGCATTACCGAGAAACAGGACATCCGAATCCGAACAGTCCATTAACGTTGCCGGCTTTTGTGCCCGTTCAGTCGCTGAGCGCAGAGAAACCGGCTGAGTCAGCGCTCAGTGCGGAGTTGCCCAACGGCGTTAAACTCGCGTTACAGCCTGTCGAGCTGAGCGACCTGCCGGTGATTTTGAAGGCGTTGGCCGAGCTGCCATGTTTCGTTTCGACGCAGGATTGAAGGTCTACCTGCACCGCGAGCCGGTCGACGGCCGCAAGGCCATCAATGGTTTAGCGCTGCTGGTTGAGCAGGCATTAGGCTTGAATCCGTTCGAGCCGGCCATCTACGTGTTCAGCAATCGCCGGCGGGATCGGATCAAACTGCTGTTGTGGGACCGCACCGGTTTTTGGTTGATGCTCAAGCGGCTGGAAGCCGACCGTTTTCACTGGCCGAAAGAGGCAGCAGTTGTGACGTTGACGGTCGAGCAACTCCACTGGTTGTTAGCCGGTATTGACTTGGCCGCGATGCGGCCGCATCCGGCACGAACCTATACCCAAGTAGGCTGAAACGCGGATGTAAAGCCGGTAAAATAACGGCATGACGCCCACCATCACGCTGTCCACCGAAGACTACCAAGCCTTGCTGGCCGAGCAGCAACGGCTGGCGAGTCAACTGCGGTTGGTGACGGTCGAGCG
>NZ_MKMC01000071.1:0-1447 GCF_001856095.1 Methylomonas sp. LWB | reverse complement strand
GCCGTTCATCAAGCCTGAGAGGTGACGCATAGCCGAATGAGGCGAATTCAGTGATCCTATGCTGCCGAGAAAAGCCTCTAGCGAGCTTTCACACGGCCCGTACCCCAAACCGACACAGGTGGTCAGGTAGAGAATACTAAGGCGATCGAGATAACTATGGTTAAGGAACTCGGCAAAATGCCCCCGTAACTTCGGGAGAAGGGGGGCCTCGTCCGGTGATCACTCTTGCAGTGTGAGCTGGGTGGGGCCGCAGAGACCAGTGAGAAGCGACTGTTTACTAAAAACACAGGTCCGTGCGAAGTCGTAAGACGATGTATACGGACTGACGCCTGCCCGGTGCTGGAAGGTTAAGAGGACCGGTTAGCCAGCAATGGCGAAGCTGAGAATTTAAGCCCCAGTAAACGGCGGTGGTAACTATAACCATCCTAAGGTAGCGAAATTCCTTGTCGGGTAAGTTCCGACCTGCACGAATGGCGTAACGACTTCTCAGCTGTCTCAACCATAGACTCGGCGAAATTGCATTACGAGTAAAGATGCTCGTTACGCGCGGCAGGACGAAAAGACCCCGGGACCTTCACTACAGCTTGGTATTGGTGTTCGGTTCGGTTTGTGTAGGATAGGTGGGAGACTGTGAAGCGCTCACGCCAGTGAGTGTGGAGTCGTTGTTGAAATACCACTCTGATCGTATTGGACCTCTAACCTCGGACCATGATCTGGTTCAGGGACAGTGCCTGGTGGGTAGTTTAACTGGGGCGGTTGCCTCCCAAAATGTAACGGAGGCGCCCAAAGGTTCCCTCAGCCTGGTTGGCAATCAGGTGTCGAGTGCAAGTGCACAAGGGAGCTTGACTGTGAGACTGACAGGTCGAGCAGGGACGAAAGTCGGGACTAGTGATCCGGCACCGGCAAGTGGAAGCGGTGTCGCTCAACGGATAAAAGGTACCCCGGGGATAACAGGCTGATCTTCCCCAAGAGTCCATATCGACGGGATGGTTTGGCACCTCGATGTCGGCTCGTCGCATCCTGGGGCTGGAGTAGGTCCCAAGGGTTGGGCTGTTCGCCCATTAAAGCGGCACGCGAGCTGGGTTTAGAACGTCGTGAGACAGTTCGGTCTCTATCCGCCGCGCGCGTAAGAAACTTGAGGAAGGCTGTCCCTAGTACGAGAGGACCGGGACGGACGAACCTCTGGTGTGCCAGTTGTTCCACCAGGAGCACCGCTGGTTAGCTACGTTCGGAAGGGATAACCGCTGAAAGCATCTAAGCGGGAAGCCTGTTCCAAGATGAGGTTTCTCACCCCCTCGAGGGGGTAAGGCCCCCGGCAGACCACCGGGTTGATAGGCCAGAACTGGAAGTCCGGTAACGGATGCAGGTGACTGGTACTAATAGGCCGAGGACTTACCACAAAGAAGCTACGCGTCCACTGTGCAGTATCTGAAACAACACACACGTT
>NZ_MKMC01000070.1:0-1471 GCF_001856095.1 Methylomonas sp. LWB | reverse complement strand
CTTGAATGTCCGGTTCTTTCAGCGCTTTGCGGTCCAGTTTGCCGCTAGCGGTCAACGGCAGTTGCTCTAGCCTGACAGTTTGGCTCGGCCGCATGTAATCGGGCAGTTGCTGCAATTGCTGCTTGACGGCCTGATCGAAGTCGGCCGCGTGGCTCACCACATAAGCCACCAAGCGTTTACTTTGCCCTTGGCTCCAAACCTTGACCGCCGCCTCTTGAATCTCGGCATGCTGTTTGAGCACGCTTTCGATTTCGCCCAACTCGATCCGAAAGCCTCTGAGCTTAATTTGGCCGTCTTCCCGGCCTTGGTATTCGATGACGCCGTCGGCCCGGTAGCGGCATAGGTCGCCGGTCCGGTACAGCCTTTCGCCTTGACCGAACGGATTGGGTACGAAGCGTTCCGCGGTCAGCTGCGGCTTTTGCTGATAGCCGCGCGCCAAGCCGATGCCGGCGATGTACAGTTCGCCGGACACGCCGATCGGCACCGGCTGCAGTTGGCCGTCGAGGATGTATAAACGTAGGTTGTCGATCGGTTTGCCGATCGCGACGATGGGGCTGGCGGTGTCGTCTTCATGGCAAGGCCATTCGCTGACGTCGATCGCCGCTTCGGTCGGGCCGTAGAGATTGTAGAGACGCGCCGATGTCAATTTGCCGTAGACCTGTTGTTGCAGGCTCAACGGTAAGGCTTCGCCGCTGCAGATGATGCGCCGTAAGCTGTTGCAGTGTGCCGCTTCGGGGTCGTCGATGAAGGCTTGCAGCATGGACGGCACGAAGTGCAGGGTGTCGATGTGCTGGGCTTGGATCAGTTTGGCCAGGTAATCGCTGTCTTTATGTCCGCCCGGTTTGGCGATGACCAAACGGGCGCCGGCGATCAACGGCCAGAAAAATTCCCAGACCGAGACGTCGAAGCTGTACGGGGTTTTTTGCAAGACGCTGTTTTGCCCGCTCAATGGATAACGCCGCTGCATCCAGTTGAGCCGGTTGGCCAGCGCTTGATGGTGGTTGGCCACGCCTTTCGGTTGGCCGGTGGAGCCCGAGGTGTAAATCAGATAGGCGAGCTGTTGCGGATGGCATTCAAGGGCCGGCGCGCCGGCCGGTTGCTGGGCCAGCTCGGTTTGCAAGGCTTCGATGACCAGCACTTGGCCGGGATAATCTTGCAGCTTGCCGGCCAAGGCCTGCTGAGTCAGACACCAGCCGGCACCGGCATTGGCGATCATGTAATCCAAGCGTTCCTGCGGATAGTCGGGGTCCAACGGCACATAAGCCGCACCGGCCTTGACGATCGCATGCAGGCTGACCACCAACTCCAGGCAGCGCTCCATACACACCGCCACCAAGCTTTCGGTGCCGACGCCTTGCGAGATTAGATAATGCGCCAATTGGTTGCTGCGCCGTTCCAGTTCGTCGTAGGTCAATTGGCGTTGTTCGAACACCAACGCCACCGCCGCCGGCGTCCGTTGCGCCTGACGGCT
>NZ_MKMC01000069.1:0-1471 GCF_001856095.1 Methylomonas sp. LWB | reverse complement strand
CTTGAATGTCCGGTTCTTTCAGCGCTTTGCGGTCCAGTTTGCCGCTAGCGGTCAACGGCAGTTGCTCTAGCCTGACAGTTTGGCTCGGCCGCATGTAATCGGGCAGTTGCTGCAATTGCTGCTTGACGGCCTGATCGAAGTCGGCCGCGTGGCTCACCACATAAGCCACCAAGCGTTTACTTTGCCCTTGGCTCCAAACCTTGACCGCCGCCTCTTGAATCTCGGCATGCTGTTTGAGCACGCTTTCGATTTCGCCCAACTCGATCCGAAAGCCTCTGAGCTTAATTTGGCCGTCTTCCCGGCCTTGGTATTCGATGACGCCGTCGGCCCGGTAGCGGCATAGGTCGCCGGTCCGGTACAGCCTTTCGCCTTGACCGAACGGATTGGGTACGAAGCGTTCCGCGGTCAGCTGCGGCTTTTGCTGATAGCCGCGCGCCAAGCCGATGCCGGCGATGTACAGTTCGCCGGACACGCCGATCGGCACCGGCTGCAGTTGGCCGTCGAGGATGTATAAACGTAGGTTGTCGATCGGTTTGCCGATCGCGACGATGGGGCTGGCGGTGTCGTCTTCATGGCAAGGCCATTCGCTGACGTCGATCGCCGCTTCGGTCGGGCCGTAGAGATTGTAGAGACGCGCCGATGTCAATTTGCCGTAGACCTGTTGTTGCAGGCTCAACGGTAAGGCTTCGCCGCTGCAGATGATGCGCCGTAAGCTGTTGCAGTGTGCCGCTTCGGGGTCGTCGATGAAGGCTTGCAGCATGGACGGCACGAAGTGCAGGGTGTCGATGTGCTGGGCTTGGATCAGTTTGGCCAGGTAATCGCTGTCTTTATGTCCGCCCGGTTTGGCGATGACCAAACGGGCGCCGGCGATCAACGGCCAGAAAAATTCCCAGACCGAGACGTCGAAGCTGTACGGGGTTTTTTGCAAGACGCTGTTTTGCCCGCTCAATGCGTAACGGCGCTGCATCCAGTTGAGCCGGTTGGCCAGCGCTTGATGGTGGTTGGCCACGCCTTTCGGTTGGCCGGTGGAGCCCGAGGTGTAAATCAGGTAGGCGAGCTGTTGCGGATGGCATTCAAGGGCCGGCGCGCCGGCCGGTTGCTGGGCCAGCTCGGTTTGCAAGGCTTCGATGACCAGCACTTGGCCGGGATAATCTTGCAGCTTGCCGGCCAAGGCCTGCTGAGTCAGACACCAGCCGGCACCGGCATTGGCGATCATGTAATCCAAGCGTTCCTGCGGATAGTCGGGGTCCAACGGCACATAAGCCGCACCGGCCTTGACGATCGCATGCAGGCTGACCACCAACTCCAGGCAGCGCTCCATACACACCGCCACCAAGCTTTCGGTGCCGACGCCTTGCGAGATTAGATAATGCGCCAATTGGTTGCTGCGCCGTTCCAGTTCGTCGTAGGTCAATTGGCGTTGTTCGAACACCAACGCCACCGCCGCCGGCGTCCGTTGCGCCTGACGGCT
>NZ_MKMC01000068.1:0-1546 GCF_001856095.1 Methylomonas sp. LWB | reverse complement strand
TGATGGGTTGCACTGCGTCGCCAACCCGCACCATGCTAGCCGCCAGCGTGTTGCGCGACAGATCGCCGCCGAAACGGCTCAACAGCGCGGCTTGCCGATACAGCGGCAGGCTATCCTGGTATTTTGCGGTGACGACCCAGGCTAATGCCGTTTCGGTGAGTAAGCCTTTGGGGATGATGCGAACCGGTGCCGGCGTCACGCGAATGCTTTCATCGCAGCACGGGCAGGCATATTTGACGCGGTGATGTTGAATGACTCGCACCTGTTGCGGCACGATGTCGAGCTGCTCGCTGATTTCAGCGCCGATTTCCACCAGACGAGTACCGTCATGCGCACAGATGCGTTCGGCTTCCGCTAATTCATGGCGCACGATCTCACGCGGCAGATGCGGATCGAGCGGTTTTCGACCGCGTTTCTGGCGGCGGTGACCGGCCACCTCGACCGCTTCGGGTGTCGCTTCCTCGGCCACCGGCGTACCGTTAGGAGCTAAGGCTTCGGCTTCATTCAGGAACAGGTCGCGCTGGGCCGGATTGGCCCGCGCCTCGGATTTTGCGGCATACAGCCTATGCAGAAAGGCATCCACACGTTCTTTCAATAAATCACGCTCGACCGTCACCAACCGCAGTTGACTCGCCAGCCGTTGCTGCTCGGCCAGCAAGGCTTGGTAGTCTTCGGTGGACAGCGTGATGGTGGGCGTCATGCCGTTATTTTACCGGCTTTACATCCGCGTTTCAGCCTACTTGGGTATAGGTTCGTGCCGGATGCGGCCGCATCGCGGCCAAGTCAATACCGGCTAACAACCAGTGGAGTTGCTCGACCGTCAACGTCACAACTGCTGCCTCTTTCGGCCAGTGAAAACGGTCGGCTTCCAGCCGCTTGAGCATCAACCAAAAACCGGTGCGGTCCCACAACAGCAGTTTGATCCGATCCCGCCGGCGATTGCTGAACACGTAGATGGCCGGCTCGAACGGATTCAAGCCTAATGCCTGCTCAACCAGCAGCGCTAAACCATTGATGGCCTTGCGGCCGTCGACCGGCTCGCGGTGCAGGTAGACCTTCAATCCTGCGTCGAAACGAAACATGGCAGCTCGGCCAACGCCTTCAAAATCACCGGCAGGTCGCTCAGCTCGACAGGCTGTAACGCGAGTTTAACGCCGTTGGGCAACTCCGCACTGAGCGCTGACTCAGCCGGTTTCTCTGCGCTCAGCGACTGAACGGGCACAAAAGCCGGCAACGTTAATGGACTGTTCGGATTCGGATGTCCTGTTTCTCGGTAATGCCCCATCCACTTGCGCAGCAGATTGGCATTGATACCGTATTGCAGAGCGATCTTGGCAACCGATGTGCCCGAATGCAAGCAAACTTTCACTAGCTCCCGCTTGGCTTCCGGATCATAAAGGCAACGGCCGTCTCGCCCGTGCCCCACGATTAATGGCCGCGATAATCGCGTGTTATGCTCCTTCATAGGTGTCCACCTGATTATAAGTGGACACTATCTTCGTTCCTTTCGAGCTGTTTATACAGATGCTGTTAAAGGACCGCTTAC
>NZ_MKMC01000067.1:155286-230302 GCF_001856095.1 Methylomonas sp. LWB | reverse complement strand
ATCGCCGGTATCGACGCCAGCGGGTCAGGCCGCCCCGGCACCGGTTGCCGCGACTGTCCCGCCCGTCGAAGTCAAGCCTGCAATTAGTGGGGCCGCGAGCGCCAGTTCAACTCCCGCCACGAGCGGCAGCGAGCAGGAGCGCTATCAGCAAGCCTACGAAACTTTGCGGAACGGCCATAACAGCCAGGCCATCAAGATGTTTCAGGAACTGTTGGCGGCCAATCCGGCCGGCGAACTTTCCGACAACGCGCAGTACTGGTTGGCGGAAGCTTACAAGATCAACCGCGAATTCGATGCCGCCAAGGCGGCGTTCAACAAAGTGGTCAGTCAGTATCCGAATAGCTCCAAGGTGCCGGACGCGTTGCTGAAGCTCGGTTACATCGAGTTCGACCTGCAAAACGCCGCGAAAGCCAAGGACTATCTGACCCGGGTTACGACCAGCTACCCCGGAACCACCGCCGCGCATCTGGCCGCTAAGAAGCTGGCGCAAATGCCGCAATGACCGACGAGCTAGCGGAACCGTCGTTACGCATTACCGAAATCTTTTATTCGCTGCAGGGCGAGGCGGATAGCGTCGGTTGGCCGACCGTGTTTATCCGCCTGACCGGCTGTCCGCTACGGTGCGCTTATTGCGATACCACTTACGCGTTCAGCGGCGGCGAGAAAATGCCGATTTCGGCGATTTTGCAAAGGGTTCGCGAATATTCGACCCGTTACGTCACCGTGACCGGCGGCGAGCCGCTGGCGCAGCCCGGTTGCTTGAGTTTACTGAGTGCGTTGGCCGACTCGGGCTATCAGGTTTCCTTGGAAACCAGTGGTGCACTGGATGTTTCGGGTGTCGATGCTCGAATCGTCAAGGTGATGGACTTGAAAACGCCGGCCTCCGGCGAAATGGCGCGCAACCGCTACGAGAACCTCGATTGCCTGACGCCGCGCGATCAAATCAAATTCGTCATTGCCGACTCGGCCGACTATCAATGGTCTAAGCAACAAGTAAACGAACATCGTTTGGCCGAACGCTGCCAAGTGCTGTTTTCGCCGGTGATGGGGCAGATGGCTCCAAGCGAGTTGGCTGATCGGATTCTAGCCGACCAGTTGCCGGTACGCTTTCAAATTCAACTGCATAAATTTCTTTGGGATGACGCGAGAGGAAAATGATTCGGCGGGCAAAGCCGCCATTGTGTTGTTATCGGGCGGATTGGACTCGATTACGGTTCTGGCGTTGGCTACTCGGCAGGGCTATGCTTGCCACGCGTTGAGTTTTGATTACGGTCAACGCCACAATGCCGAATTGGCGGCCGCGCGGCGCATCGCCGAACGGTATCGAGTCGCCGACCATAAGATTTTCAATCTCGGTTTGAATGCGATGGGCGGATCGGCGCTGACCGACAGCGCGATCGCCGTGCCGACCTCGCCGCAAACCGGCATACCCGTCACCTATGTGCCGGCTCGCAATACGATCTTCTTGGCGTACGCGCTGGGGTGGGCCGAAGTCTTGCACGCCAGCGACGTATTCATCGGCGTTAACGCCGTCGATTACTCCGGCTACCCGGACTGCCGGCCGGAATTTATCCAAGCCTTTCAGACCATGGCGAATTTGGCCACCAAAGCCGGCGTTGAAGGCCAGCAAATCCGGATACACACGCCCTTGATGGCGATGAGCAAGGCCGACATTATTCGGCAAGGTTCGGCGTTGGGCGTTGATTACGCCGACACGGTCTCTTGCTATGCCGCCGATGTTGAAGGCCGGGCTTGCGGCGTGTGCGATGCTTGCCGATTGCGGGCGGCCGGATTCGCGGCGGCCGGCGTGGCCGATCCCACCCGTTACGTTCGCGGTTAGATGGCGCTTCGGCGATCCTCGGCTATGCTTTGCCTTGATCGGATCAAGGACTTGGGGCGTCATCATGCGGAGTTCAACTAGTTCACAATTCGTCGCGGTTGCTTCGATTGCCGCCGAATTGAACGCGGTATTACAGGTCGCCAAGGAGATTTCGTTGGCAGCGGCGAATGCCAAGGCGATTGCTTTTCGGGCCGGCGAAAAGGCCAAGGGCTTCAAACCGATCACCGATTTCATCAACGAGTTGGCTAAGGACACGATGGCGGTGGTCAACCGGATCAATGCCGATACTCTGAACTTATACCGTTTGACGGTTGCCGAGCAGCGAATGCGGGAGGCCAATCGGCACTTTGATTTGGCGGTCGCGGCAGCGGCGGGTGCTCGTCACGCCGATTCGTTGCTACGGGTACGGGAAACGGCTCGACAGCAGGCGGAAGCCTGTCACGGCGAATTTTCGATTCACGTCGATGATTTATTAAACCAGTTAAGCGGCATCCTCTATCCCGCCAGAGCCGCCAGAGTGATCGCCGCCAACTCGCGCATCGAAGCCTCGCAAGCCGGCGAATACCTGCAAAGCCTGCAGGCCGTCGCCGAGAGTGTCGATCGTGCCGCGCAAATCATCAACGAAAAGGTTAGCAAGTGCCGGGGAGCGTTGGTCGCGATCAGCGCCGGATACGCTCAGGGCAACGAAGGCCAGTCATGAAAACCACGAAAATCTACGAAGGTGCCCACCAGTGGCTGATGTTCGGCCGCGACAACACTAAGTCGGCGACGATTATCGATACCAATCAGTACATGGTGCGCACCGCCAGCCGTTGTCTACTGATGGAGCCGGGTGGGATCGAATTGTTCGCGCCGATGCTGGCGGCAGCCGTTCATCACGCGCCCGTCGAGGAAATCACCGACTTGTTCGCCTCGCACCAAGATCCCGACATCATTTCGTCGTTGGGCTTGTGGGATCGGGCCTTACCGCACGCTAGACTGCACGCGCCGCTACTTTGGGAGGGTTTTTTGAGGCATTTCGGTTGCGACGCGATCGAGTACGTCGCCATTCCCGATCAGGGTGGGACTATCGAGCTGGGTGGCGTGCAATTGCAAATAGTGCCGGCCCATTATCTACATTCGTCGGCCAACTTTCATATTTACGATCCAGTCGCGAAGATTCTGATGTCCGGCGACGTCGGCGCGGCGTTGGAGGAGGGCGATACGCCGGTTTTCGTCGAGCATTTCGATACTCATGTCGAAAAAATGCGCTATTTCCATCAACGCTGGATGCCGTCCAATCAAGCCAAGCGGGTCTGGATCGAGCGCGTCCGCAAATTAGATATTCAGATCCTGGCGCCCCAGCACGGGCGAATGTTTAAGGGCGACGATGTCAAGCGTTTTCTGGACTGGTTTGAAGGCTTGCCGGTGGGGATTGCCGTATAAAACAAGCATTTGCCGAAAATTGGGTTTATAATCCGCGCCAATCTAGCCCCTGTCGAGAGACTGGGGTTTTTTGTTAGTGAGAAAGGCTGGAGTATCTCATCGAGCATGGCGCAAAAACTGTATATACAAACTAACGGTTGTCAAATGAACGAGTACGATTCCGACAAGATGCGGGACGTACTGATGGCCTCGCACGGTATGGAACTGACCGAAAT
The DNA here is from genome assembly GCF_001856095.1 of Methylomonas sp. LWB. Classification (NCBI taxonomy): domain Bacteria; kingdom Pseudomonadati; phylum Pseudomonadota; class Gammaproteobacteria; order Methylococcales; family Methylococcaceae; genus Methylomonas; species Methylomonas sp. LWB. Next base: position 226,822 of record NZ_MKMC01000067.1, on the reverse strand, counting down.
ACCCGAGCAGGCGGACGTGTTGTTATTGAACACTTGTTCGATACGCGAAAAAGCCCAGGAAAAAGTGTTTTCGGCGGTTGGGCGCTGGAAAAAAATCAAGGACAAACGTCCGGACGTGATTATCGGCGTCGGCGGTTGCGTGGCCAGTCAGGAAGGCGCGGCATTGCAAAAGCGCGCGCCCTACGTTGACATCGTGTTCGGACCGCAAACCCTGCATAGGCTGCCGGAATTGCTGAACAAAGCCCGGAGCGGCGACAGACACGTCGTCGATATTTCATTTCCGGAAATCGAGAAATTCGACAACTTGCCCGAACCCAGGGCGGAAGGCCCGAAAGCCTTTGTATCGGTGATGGAGGGGTGCAGCAAGTACTGCACCTATTGCGTGGTGCCGTATACGCGCGGCGAGGAAGTCAGTCGCCCGCTCAACGACGTGATCGCCGAAATCGAAGCGCTGGCTAGGCAGGGCGTGCGCGAAGTCAATCTGCTAGGTCAAAACGTCAACGCCTATCGCGGCGAAACCGAAGACGGCGACATCGCCAGCTTTGCGTTGCTGCTGCATTACGTGGCCGCGGTAGACGGTATCGAGCGAATTCGCTTTACGACGTCGCATCCGTTGGAATTCACCGACGACATCATCGAGGCTTTCGCCGAGATTCCGCAACTGGTCAATCACCTGCATTTGCCGGTGCAAAGCGGTAGCAATCGAATACTAGCCGAAATGAAGCGCGGACACCGCCGCGAGGATTATCTGGACATCATCCGCAAGATCAAAGCGGCCCGCCCCGGCATCAGTTTATCGTCCGATTTCATTGTCGGGTTTCCCGGCGAAACCGAGCAGGATTTCGAAGACACGATGGCCTTGATCGAAGAGGTCGGATTCGACTTTTCTTACAGTTTCATCTTCAGCGCGCGGCCCGGTACGCCGGCGGCCGGTTTTGCCGACGATGTCGGCATGGATGTCAAGGAGGCGCGATTGCAACGGCTGAAGGAACGTTTGAACGACATGTTCATGGCGTTTTCCGAAAGTATGGTGGGGTCGGTGCAGAGTGTGTTGGTGGAAGGTGTCTCCAAGAAAAATCCGCTGCATTTGACCGGCCGGACCGAAAACAACCGGGTGGTCAATTTCGCCGCTCACCCACGGCTGATCGGTCAATTCGTCGATGTGTTGATTACCGAAGCCTTACCCAATTCGCTGCGCGGCCGATTGGCCGAGTCCAGCGTCGAAAAAATCCAACAGATTGCCTAGTGTTGAACAGCTCTCATTTTTCCGAAGAACTGACGCTGCTGCCGGCGGATGCCCAGCGCCTATCTAATTTTTGCGGTCAACTCGATAGTCATATTCGTCAGATCGAGCAACGTCTGCAGGTCGAGATCGCCAATCGCGGCAATTTCTTTCGGGTGACAGGTGTCGATGCGGCGGTCAAGGCGGCTTGCGCGGTCATGCTGAAGCTGTTCGAATTGACCGAGCGCGAAGAGATTACCCCCGAACAAGTGCATCTGAGTCTGCAGGACGCCAGTATCGACCAATTGTTGAAGGCCTTGCCGGCATCGCAGCTCGAACCGGTGGCGATCCGCACAAAGCGCGGCGTCATCAAAGGCCGAGGACATAACCAACAGGATTATCTGCGCAAGATTCTCAGCTTTGACATCAACTTCGGCGTCGGTCCTGCCGGTACCGGCAAGACCTATCTGGCGGTGGCTTGCGCGGTCGAGGCGCTGCAGACCGAGCGGGTAAGGCGTATCGTGTTGGTTCGCCCGGCGGTCGAGGCCGGCGAGAAACTCGGCTTTCTACCCGGCGACATGGCGCAAAAGGTCGATCCCTACTTGCGGCCGCTTTACGATGCGCTCTACGACATGTTGGGTTTCGAGCGGGTCGAAAAGTTATTGGAGAAAAACGTCATCGAAGTCGCGCCACTGGCTTTCATGCGCGGACGAACGCTGAACGACTCGTTCATCATTCTGGACGAGGCGCAAAATACCACGGTCGAGCAGATCAAGATGTTTCTGACCCGGGTTGGATTCGGGTCGACGGCGGTGATCACCGGCGACGTGACTCAGATTGATTTGCCGAACGAAAAAATGTCCGGGTTGAAACACGTATTGAAAGTCTTGAAGGATGTCGAAGGCATCAGTTTTACCTTCTTCGGTGTGCGCGACGTGGTGCGCCATCCGTTGGTTCAGCGCATCGTGGCGGCTTACGACCGTTACGAGCAAGAACAAGGTAAGGTCGGCTGATGAACCTGATCGAGTTGCAGGTCGCGACCGAAGCCGAGCATCCCGAGCCGGCGACGTTTCAGGTTTGGGTCGATGCAGCACTGGCCGGGCGCGAGGCCGACAGCGAAATTGTGATCCGTTTGGTTGATGAAACCGAAAGCGCCGAATTGAACGGCCAATATCGGCAAAAGGCGGGTCCGACGAATATCCTGAGTTTTCCGTTCGAAGCGCCGCCCGGCGTGGAAATGGATTTGCTGGGCGATTTGGTGGTTTGCGCGCCGCTGATAGCTCGCGAGGCCGCGGAGCAAGGCAAGTCGGTTGAACATCATTGGGCGCACATTACTATACACGGCGTATTGCATTTGTTAGGGTATGATCACGTCGACGAGTTGGAGGCCGAGCAAATGGAATCCCTGGAAATTGAAATTTTGGAAAAATTGGATATTGCCAATCCTTATATGGAGGAACACGAACGATGAGCGATGGTAACCCCCCGAGTAGTCAGCCCCACCAGAAAAGCCTGATCGAACGTATCGGCCATTTTCTGAGTGGGGAGCCGCAAGATCAGGAAGATCTGCTGGAAATTCTCCGTGAGTCGCAGGAAAAACACTTGCTGGACTCCGATGCGCTGGCCATGATGGAAGGCGTGATGCATGTCGCCGAGATGCGGGTCCGCGACATCATGATCCCCCGCTCGCAGATGGTGGTGGTTCCTAGGGATGCGGAATTGGAAACCATCTTTCCGTTGGTTGTCGAATTCGCCCATTCCCGTTTCCCGGTCATCGAAGAAGACCGCAGCAAGGTGGTCGGCATTCTGCTTGCCAAGGATTTGCTTGGCTGCGTTTTGCGCGACAAGAACTTGAAAGTCGAAAACGTGATGCGGCCGGCTAACGTCGTGCCTGAGAGCAAACGTTTGAACGTGTTGCTAAAGGAGTTTCGTACCGAGCGCAATCATATGGCCATCGTCGTCGACGAATACGGCAACGCCGCCGGCTTGGTGACCATTGAGGATGTCCTGGAGCAAATCGTCGGTAAGATAGAGGACGAACACGACGATGACGAATCCGAGGAGTACATTTCCCAGCGTAGCGAGAAAGAGTTCATACTCAACGCGTTGACGCCTATTGAGGAATTCAACGACTACTTCTCGGCGGTTCTGGAAGACGACGAATGCGACACCATCGGTGGCTTGATCGTCCAACGCTTGGAGCATTTTCCGAAGAAGGGCGAAAAAGTCGAAATCGACGACTTTTGTTTCGAAGTCTTGCGCGCCGACAACCGCCGCGTGCATTTGATCAAACTGAAATTGAAATAAACTCCGCCTGGCCGCCGGCCAAGCGGGCTTCGAACGCCTCGGCCGGCAGCGCCTGCGAGAACAGAAAGCCCTGACCGAAGTCGCAGCCGGATTCCACGAGTATCCGGTGTTGCTCTTCGGTTTCTATCCCTTCGGCGACAACCTTCATTCCCAGTTTATGGGCCATTGCGATAATCGCCTCGCAAAGCACGCGGTCGCTCGATTCCGGCCCCAGGTTGCTGACGAAGGAGCGGTCGATTTTCAGATAATCGATGTCGAATTTTTTCAGATAGGCCAGCGACGAATAGCCGGTGCCGAAATCGTCCAGCGCCACTTGGATACCGTTGTCCCGAAAGCTTAGCAATTGCTCCTTGACGTCGTTACTGGCATCCAGCAGCAGCCCCTCGGTGATTTCGACGATGATGCCGGCCCCAGGCAAGCCCAGTTGCCGTAAGTGTTCAGGCCAATCGCGCTGAGTTTGGTTGGTATCATGAAATTGGACCGGCGATTTGTTAATGCTGATTTGGAAATCGGCGTGAAACCGTTGCCGCCACAGTTTGGCGCGCTCGGCGGCCTGCTTGAACACCCAATTGCCGATTTCGTTGATAATGCCGATGTCCTCGGCGATCGGCACGAACTCCGCCGGACTCACCCAGCCGCGTAGCGGGTGCCGCCAGCGTAACAGGGCTTCGGCCTTGTACACGACGCCGGTGGCAAGATCGACTATCGGTTGATAATACAGTTGGAATTGATCGGCGCCGAGCGCGCCGCGTAAATCGCCGGCGATTTCCATTCGGACTTGCGCCGCTTCCTGCATTGAGGGCGTGAAATAACAATAGCGATTGCGGCCTTGGTGCTTGGCGGCATACATGGCCTGGTCGGCGTTTTTGATCAGTACGTGGATTTTGTCGCCGTCTTTCGGGAACAGCGTGATGCCGATACTCGCCGACAGATAGGCCACCTTGGCTTTCAGCTGAAACGGTTCGGCCAGTTTTTGCAGCAAATTGACGACGATGCGCTCGACATGTTCCGTATCGTCGAGTTCGCCCAGGATAATCGTGAATTCGTCGCCGCCCAGTCGCGCCACGGTATCGGATTCGCGCACGCAACGCAGCAAGCGTTGCGCGGCATCCTTCAGCAACAAATCGCCCATATCGTGGCCGAGCGTGTCGTTGATTTCCTTGAAGCGGTCCAGATCCAGAAAAATCAGCGCCAGCGCGCGGCCGGTGCGATGCGCCTTCTTCAGTTCCTGATCCAGCCGGTCGTGAAACATCCGGCGGTTGGGCAGTCCGGTCAACGGGTCGAAATTGGCCTGAGTCCAGATTAGCTCTTCGGTTTGCTTTTTTTCGGTGATGTCGGAAAACAAGGCCACGCGCCGATGCGGACTGCCGTCTTCGTTAAAAATCGTGTTGACCGTCAACCATTGCACGAACACTTCGCCGTTCTTGCGGCGATTCCAGATTTCGCCCTTCCAGTGGCCGCTGGCGTTAATCGCATGCCACATGGTTTGATAAAAATGGTAGTCCTGGCGGTCGGAGTTCAGAATATTGTAATTCTGACCGATGACTTCCGCCGGGGTATAGCCGGTGATCGCCGAAAATGCCGGGTTGATGGCCAGGATAGAGCCGAGCGCGTCGGTGACGGCCATCGCTTCGCTGCTGTTTTGGTAGACCAGCGAAGCCAGCCGCAATTCTTCGTTGGCACGGCAATGTTCTATCGCGATTCCGGTCAGATTGGCGGCCTGTTCGGTCATTTGCAAGTCGCGTGGCGTGGGTAGCGCCGGCTGACGTTGATAAATGGTCAGCGTGCCGAGCAACTTGCCGCCGGCATCGCGTACCGGCTCCGACCAGCAAGAAGCCAAGCCGGCCTTGGCCGCCAACTCCCGATACGGCGTCCAATAAGGATGGCTTTGAATGTCTTCGATAATGACTCGGTCGCCGGTCACCGCCGCAGTGCCGCAAGAGCCGACGCCGAAGCCTATGCGCAGGCCGTGTAGCGCGCAATTGTAAAATTCCGGTAGATGCGGGGCCGCGCCGACCAGCAAATGGCTGCCTTCTGCGTCCAGCAACAAAATGGAGCACAATAGCGCCGGATTTTGGGTTTCGATGCCCTCGACGACCGCTTCCAAAATGTCGGCAAGCGGCAGGCTTTTGGCCAGGCGTTCCAACACCCGGTTGTGAGCGCGTTCGCGATCGGCGGCGTGTTTGCGGTCGCTGATGTCGGTCGCGATCCCGATAATGCCCAAGACCTCGCCCTTCAGGCCCAATAGTTTGGTGCGGCTGATTTCCAGACTGTGGCTCTCGCCGTCCACGAACGTTAGTTGTTCCTGACTTAGGTGCGGTGCCAGGCCGCCGCTAAGACAGCGTTGGTCGGCTGCTTCGAAGCGGGCAGCCATGTCGGTGCCCAGCAGTTCGTCCAGCGCGGAGGTGTGCAAAAACCGGCTTTCCGGAATGCCTAGCGCTTGGCAGAAGGTCTGGTTGACGAAGGCGTAGCGACCGTTGGTGTCCACCAACCAAATCCCGACCGGCGCGTTGTTCAGGATCGCGTGCAGTTTGGCTTCGGAGGCATGTATCTCGGCGATTTGACCGTTGAGCTGCTCCGCCAGTGCTCGAAACAGGCGAGCTAAATGGCCGATCTCGTCGTTGCGGTCGACGGGGATCTCGGCGAGCGGCAAGCCCAGCTGAAATTGTCCAATGGCTTTGGTCATTGCCTGCAGCGGTTTGGCTAGCATCTTGGCAAGCAGCAGTGAAACCAAACTGACCAATAAGCTTAGGGACAAGGCGATACGGATGACTTGGAGGCTCAGAGTCTTGCTGCCGATCGAGACCACGTCCAGCGGGGTGTATAAGCCGAGTACCACGAAACGGCCTTCGCTGGCCGCGCCGTAATCCTGGCGGGCGAAGGCGGCCAGATACGGCACGCCCAACGCGCTATCGGCGGTATCGCTGAGTACCGCGATCCGGCTGGAACCGTTCAGCAGCGGCGCGGTGTCCGGAATGTCGTTTTGGATTCTGACCGGCCGGCCGCGTTCGAAACCAAAGGCTTTCGCGGGATCGGGATGGATCAGGTAATCACCGCGTCGATTGACCAGCAATGGGTAGCTGTCGCCGCTGTAACTGTCGCGCAGCCGCTTGAATAGGTCGGCGAGATCGACGTTAATGACCAGCACGCCCAAGGTTGTCCCGGCGGCGGACTTGACCGGGGTGGCGACGCGGATGGTCGGTTGGCCGTAGCCCAGATGGGTCCCAAGCTCCTGGTTTAAGTTGATCTCCGAAATGTAAACCTGACCGGCCGGCAAGGCCGCGGTTTCGAAGACGTAGGGGAAATGGTTTTTTTCCTGCAAGTGGGGTGCTTCGATCACTTTAACGCCGGATTGGTCGCGATCTGCCCGCACCGTTTCCAGGCCAAAATGCCGGCTATCGATCAGGCGGATTTGGCTGTACTCGGGGTGGGAGACCAGCAAGCCGCTAAATATCTCGGCGAGCCTGTCTTTATCCATCGTAGGTTTGGTGGCCGGCTCGGCTTCCAGTATTGCGCGGTTTAGCGCCAAGCCGGCCAGGAAATCGACATCGGCAACGGTCGCCTTGAGCGCGGCGTCGAAGCGTTGCGCCGAGTCTCGCGTCGCGGTCAGCAGTTTTTCCTTGGCCGAATCGATCAGCAGCGCGCGACTGCGCTGGTAGACGTAATAGCCGGTCAGGCCCGACGACAACGTGCCGAACAGACCCAGCCAGAATGCCAGTTTTAGGCCTATGCTCAGACGCATCAGAAGGCCTCCGGCGCATCGCCGGAAATAATCCGGTCCCACAGGGTTTTTTGACGCTCGGGATTGCCGATCGGCTCCAGCCAGATCAATTTGGCATCGGGTGCCAGATCGGCCGGCTGACTGGTGGTGTTGGCTAGGCCGTGTCGTTCGGTTAAGTGCGCGCCGACTTGCGGCTCCAGCATGAAGTCTATCCAGCGTTCGGCCAGCCCGGTATTGCCGGCGTTTCGGGTAAGCGCCCAGCAATCCAACCACGCCAACGCGCCTTCGTCGGGGATGACGTAACCGACGTCCGCGCCGCGCCGCCTTAGCTCCTGAATTTGTTGATTGCCATAGTTGCCGAAAATCAGCGCGATATCGTGCTTGGCGTACAGTTCGCCGGCTTCCTCTGCCGACGTGTAAAAGGTCAGTACATTGCGGCGCAGTTCGGCCAGTCGGCGGGCGGCGGCGTTCAACTCGGCGTCGCCGAGGCTGAAAGGGTGGGCCGCGCCGCTGAGTAATCCGACCAGGGTAAAGTTGTGGTTGCTGGTATTGAAAGCCAACACCCGCTGGCGGTAGGCCGGGTCCCAAAGCACCGACATCGAGCGAGGCGGGGAGGTCACTTTACGGCGGTCGTAGATTAGCCCCATTTCAGCATAGGTGTAGGGTATCGCATAGGCGCGACCAGTGTGAATCAGGCCAAAGGTGGCGAGGTCGCGAAAGCGCGGCAGTTGGCGCGAGCGATTGGCAATTTTGGCCGCATCCAGCGGCACGCTGATGCCGGCGGCGATGTAACGTTGCAATTCGGCGGTGTTGGCCGCGAATACGTCGTGATGCTCGTGATTGAGCTTGTACCATAAGTCGTCGTCCGATTCGACGTAGGTGACTTCCACATCGGCGTCGTAGCGTTTGGTGAATTCGGCGACGATCTCCGGGTCGGCGTAACCCGGCCAGGCCAAAACCTTTAACGAGGGTTTTGCGCTTACCAGCGAAACGGAGCACAGCCACAGTGCCGTGATTGAAACCATCCTGGCGAAGCGTTGGTGGGAACTTAGGAGAGAGACGATGGATTTCATGGTTGCCCATGATACCCAAAGGCGGTTGGAAAGAAAGGTAAATTGTTGGCGAATCGCTCGAAAAACTTGTATTAATCGGTTTTTGTGCTAGCGAGTAAGGCCGGCCGAGATTAGCCGGTTTTATTTGGCAATGTCGACACGTATCAGGATACGCGTCGTCTGGGTTTCGGTGCTTTGGTTGAAACCCGTCATGCCTGCGCCGGACGATTGGGTTTGATCGGCATTGCCGGCGATTTCAATCCATTCGCCCAGTTTGGCGCGGAGGGTGGTTTGAACGGCTTGAGTGGCTATTTCGCCGTTTTGAAATTGGTTGGACCAAGGCGATATCGCCAGCGTCACTTGGTCGTCGCCGGCCAAGCGCGGGACCACCGCAAAGCCGCTGCTGGCTTCCAGCATTTGGGTGCTGCTCAGCACCGCGCCTCCGTAATTGGAGCCGTATACCGCGACATTACGGACCGGTTTGATTTCGCCGGTCTTGATAAAGGCGGTTTGTCCCTCGGTGGCGCGCACCTGCTGTTGTTGGCGTTGGCCGCGCAAATCCTCGGTATTCCCGGCCAAGCCGCGCAGTTCGACGCGCTCGGGGTGCAGTGTCGCGGCCGCTTCGGCGTTCAATTGCTCGGCGGTCTGGCTGGTGGTTTGCAAGACGCTGATCGTCAAATTGCGGACCGGGCCGTCCAATTGCTTGACCAGGGCGCGGATCTCCGCAAGCTTGGCCGGAGCGGTTTTGACGATCAATTTGGCGCCATCGGCGACGATGCGGTCGTCACCGTTTAGTAACGGTTGGAGCAGGGCTTGGATCTCCGCCGCCGGCCGGTTGCCAAGCTCGATGATTTCCATCACCGTATCGTCGGCCAAAACGGCTGCGGCCCAAAGGCTGATTGCAAGTGTCGGCCCGCTAAATTTCATCGTACAGCGCCAGATAGCGTTGGGCGCTACTTTGCCAAGAAAAGTCCCGGCTCATCGCGTTGCGCTGCAACTGCCGCCAATCTTTCTTGTGTCGGAACATCACTAGGCAACGTTTGATCGCTTCGGTCAGTGTCGCCGCCGACGTGTCGTTAAATACGAAACCGGTCGCGGTGCCGTTGGCGATGCTTTCCGGCAATGTGTCGACGACGGTATCGGCCAAGCCGCCGGTTTTGCGGACGATAGGGATCGTGCCATAGCGTTGACTGTACATTTGGTTTAAGCCGCAGGGTTCGAAGCGCGACGGCATCAGGAAAATGTCGGCGCCCGCTTCGATCTGGTGGGCTAGCGGCTCGTTGTAGCCTATCGTTACCGCGACTTTTTCCGGATACAGGCGGGCGAATTCCATCAGGCGGTATTCGTTGCTCTTGTCGCCGCTGCCCAGGAAAACGAATTGGGCCGGTAGTTCCAACAATTCCGGCAAGCCGGCCAGAATCAGATCGATGCCTTTTTGTTCGACCAGCCGGCCGATCAAACCGAATACCGGGAGTTCGGCGTCGACGGGCAGGTTCATTTGTTGCTGCAATGCGATTTTGTTGGCGGCTTTGTCGTTCAGGGTCTTCATGCCGTAGGTCTGGGCGATGTGCGGATCGATCGCCGGATTCCAGACTTCGGTATCGATGCCGTTTAGAATACCGCTCAATTGCGATTGCTTATGCGCCAACAGACCCTCCAGACCGTAACCGAATTCCGGCGTTTGGATTTCCTGGGCATAGGTTGGGCTGACGGTAGTGATGCGCTCCGCGTAGGCCAAGCCGCCCTTGATGAACGACAACATCCCATGGTACTCCAGACCCTCCGGGTGCCAGAGCTGGCCGGGCAGGTTCAGCAACGTAAACGCGGTGGCTGGAAACAAGCCTTGATAGGCCATATTGTGGATCGTGAATACGCTGGCCGGATGTTGGTGTTCCAGCGATAGCAGAGCCGGCACCAGACCGGTTTGCCAATCGTTGCAATGCACGATGTCGGGTTGCCAGTCCAGGTAGGCGCGGTTCATTGCCACTTCGGCGACGATACGGCAGAACAGCGCGAAGCGGTCGCCGATATTCGGCCAAGGCATGCCGTTATCGTCGACGTAGGGGTTGCCCGGTACTTTAAAGAACGGCGGGTAATCGACCAGCCAGACCGGAATCTGGCTGCCGGGCAGCCAGGTTTCCAGCAGATTGACGTCGCAATTGTTGACCTTGACCGTGCACAGGTAACGGCCCGGTTCGCAATTGCGGATGGCCTGGTAGTTGGGCATGATGATACGCACGTCCTGCTCCAGCTCGCCGAGGGCCAGCGGCAGGCTGCCGGCGACATCGGCCAGGCCGCCGGTTTTGATCAGTGGATGGGTTTCGCTGGTGGCGAACAAAATTTTCTTCATCGCTTAAACAGGTTTACATTTTTAATATGATGCCGGCTAACGGCGGAAGAGTGACGGAGATCGAATGCTCCATCCCCATCCAGGGCTGCGGCTCGGACAGTACGCTACCGTTGCCGGTGTTGCTGCCGTCGTAATAGTGAGAATCCGAGTTAAAGATTTCGACGTAGGTACCGGGTTGCGGCACGCCGATTCGGTAACGTTCGCGCGGCACCGGGGTGAAGTTCAGAATCACGATCAGCTCTTCGTGGGCCGATTTACGCCGGTAGCTGATGATGGACTGCTGGTAATCGTGGCAGTCTATCCATTCGAAGCCGGCGTGCTCGAAATCGAAGCGGTACAAGGCCGGATGGCTGGTATAGAGGCGATTCAGATCCTTGACCAGGGTTTGCAGACCGGCATGGTGGGCGTAGTCCAGTACGTACCAGTCCAGCGTGCGATTGAAACTCCATTCGGTACCTTGGCCGAACTCGCTGCCCATGAACAACAGTTTTTTGCCGGGATAGGTGAACATCATCGTATAGAGCAGGCGCAGATTGGCGAAACGCTGCCATTCGTCGCCCGGCATTTTGTTAAGCATCGACTGTTTGCCGTGTACCACTTCGTCGTGCGAAAACGGCAGGATGAAGTTTTCGGTAAACGCGTACAGCAAGCCGAAGGTCAGTTGGTCGTGGTGGTAGGCGCGGTGGATGGGTTGCTGTTGCATGTAGCACAGGATGTCGTGCATCCAGCCCATGTTCCATTTCATCGAGAAGCCCAAGCCGCCGGTCCAGGTCGGCCGGGTGACTTGCGGCCAGGACGTGGACTCCTCGGCCATCACGACGGTGCCGGGGTGTTGCTCGTGGGTGACGGTATTCATGTGGCGGAGGAAGTCGATCGCTTCCAGGTTCTCGTTGCCGCCGTACATATTGGGAATCCAGTCGTTGGCTTCGCGCGAATAGTCCAGATACAGCATCGAGGCCACCGCATCGACGCGCAGGCCGTCCAGGTGGAATTCTTCCAGCCAGAAGAAGGCGCTGGACAGCAGGAAGTTTTTCACTTCGTTGCGGCTGTAGTTGTAGATCAAGGTTCCCCAGTCGCGGTGTTCGCCCTTGCGCGGGTCCTCGTGCTCATACAGGGCCGTGCCGTCGAAGCGGGCCAGCGCGAAGGCGTCCTTGGGAAAGTGGGCCGGCACCCAATCCAGGATCACGCCTATGCCGTTTTGGTGGCAGTGGTCGATGAAATAGCGGAAGTCGTCCGGCGTGCCGTGGCGGCTGGTGGGCGCGAAATAGCCGGTGGTCTGATACCCCCAGGACGCATCGAGCGGGTGTTCGGTGATCGGCAGTAACTCGATATGGGTAAAGCCCAACGCTTTGACGTAATCGACCAATTGTTCGGCCAAATCGCGATAGTTCAGGAAGTTGCCGCGCTGGTCGCGTCGCCACGAGCCCAAATGCACCTCATAGATCGACATCGGTTGGTGCAGCCAGTCATGTTGGGCGCGCTGGTCCATCCATTCGCCGTCGTGCCAGACGTAACGATCTTCATCGACCACGATCGCGGCGGTCTGCGGGCGGAATTCGAATTGTTGGCCGTAGGGGTCGGTTTTAACCAGCAATTCCCCGGAATTGCGATTGATGATTTCGAATTTGTACAAGCAGCCCACGGTTAAACCGGGGATAAAGATTTCCCAGATTCCGCTGCCGCCCAAGCTGCGCATCGGATGGCAGCGGCCGTCCCAGCGGTTGAAGTCGCCGACGACGCTGACGCGTTGCGCGTTGGGCGCCCAGACCGAGAAAGACACGCCGTCTATCCCAGCCACGCTTTGGCGGTGACCGCCGAGTTTTTGATAGATGTGCCAATGGCGGCCTTCCGCGAACAAGTGTTGGTCGAATTCAGGCAGCACCGGGCCGAAACAATAGGGATCGTATTGGAGGTGATCGTTGCCGTCCTTGTCGGTCCAGGCCAATTGGTAATGCTTCGGAACGTCGCCGGTGCCGGGGCGGTATTCGAATACGTCGGTATCCGGTAGTCTTACGAAATCGCCGCCGTCGGCGGCCAGACTCACGCTTTCGGCGTAGGGTAGAAACACTCGGACGACGGTATCGCGGTCCTGGCCGTGGCGACCCAGGACGGAAAAGGGGTCGTGATGTCTGGCCTCGATGATTTTGACGATTTCCGGATCGAGCGGCAGGGATGGGCTTGGCTTGTTCATGATGCAACGCCTTCGGTTATAGTTTTGTTAGATGGTTGGCAGGGACAGCCATGCCAGGCAGGATAGACTACTCGGTAACAAATCGCTTGGCTTTTACTTTTTCGCGAAGAGTAACGATAATGCTCGGACGCGGCAAGTGCCATGCCGACAAATCCGCCGATATGCCCATCCCGGGCGGCCATCGGTGTCGCTTATTTTTTCTTAGAGGATGCTCATGTCAGTCGTCGATACAAATCTACAGGAAAGACGGGTCAACGATTTGACCCGTAACACCATAGCCTTGATTTTGGCTGGTGGCCGGGGATCGCGACTTAAGGACATGACCGATTGGCGGGCGAAGCCGGCGGTGCCGTTCGGCGGCAAGTTCCGGATCATCGATTTTCCGCTGTCCAACTGCATCAATTCGGATATCCGCAAGATTGGCATTTTGACGCAATACAAAGCCGACTCGCTGATTCGGCACATTCAACAAGGCTGGGGTTTTTTACGCGGCGAATTCGGCGAGTACGTCGATTTGATGCCCGCTCAGCAGCGCCACGACGAACATTCCTGGTACCAGGGAACCGCCGACGCCATCTATCAAAACATTGATATTCTGCGGGCGCGAAATCCCGAGTTCGTGTTGGTCTTGGCCGGCGACCACATTTATAAAATGGATTATTCGGTGATGCTGGCCGATCACGTCGCCAACAAAGCCGACTTGACGATCGGTTGCATCGAAGTGTCGTTGGAAGATGCCAAGGCCTTCGGCGTGATGCATGTCGACGACGAGCGCCGGGTGAAATCCTTTGTCGAGAAACCGGATAACCCGCCGGCGATGCCGGGTCGCGACAATACCGCATTGGCGTCGATGGGTATCTATATTTTCAACGCCCGCTTTTTGTTCGAGCAATTAATCAAGGACGCCGACACCAAAGCCTCCAGCCGCGATTTCGGTAAGGACATTATTCCGGCCGTCATCGACAAATATCGGGTGTATGCCTATCCCTTCCTGGATTTGCAAAGCGGTCAGCAAAGTTATTGGCGCGACGTCGGAACCATAGACGCCTACTGGGCCGCCAATATGGAATTGATCGGCGTCAAGCCTGACTTGAACCTGTACGACAACACTTGGCCGATCTGGACCTATCAGGCGCAAACGCCGCCGGCCAAGTTCGTGTTCGACGACGACGATAGACGGGGCGCGGCGATCGATTCGATGGTGTCCGGCGGTTGCGTGATTTCCGGGGCAACGGTGCGTCATTCGCTGTTGTTTTCGCAGGTGCGCGTCAACTCGTATACGACCGTCAAGGATTCGGTGGTGCTACCGGAAGTCAACATCGGCCGGCATTGCCGGATCGACAAGGCAATTATCGAGAAGGGCTGCCAAGTGCCGGAAGGCACCGTGATCGGCGAGAACCGCGCCGACGACGAAAAGCGCTTTTATGTCAGCGAAGGCGGCGTGGTATTGGTGACGCCGGAGATGCTCGGTCAAAGACGGCATTATGTCCGGTAAAAAACTCAAGCTGGTGCTGTGCTGGCACATGCACCAGCCGGAGTACCGCGACACGCAGAGCGGCGAATTCAAATTGCCGTGGACTTATCTGCACGTCATCAAGGATTACGTCGATATGGTCGCCCATTTGGAGGCGGCTCCGTCGGCTAAGGCGGTCGTCAATTTCGCGCCGATTTTGTTGGAGCAAATCGAAGATTATTCCAACCAAGTGACCGGCTATCTGCACGATCGGATCGCTATGAAGGATCCGTTGTTGGCCGCGTTGGTCGAGCCGACGGCGTCGGCCGACCCGGACAAACGTCTGAAGCTGTTGCGCGATTGTAAAAAAGCTAACCGCGAACGCCAAATCGACCGCTATCCGGCCTTCCGCAAATTGATCGACATGGCCGATTGGATTCTCGGGCATCAGGACGCCATTAAATATGTCAACGCCCAATTCGTTTCCGATATCCTGGTTTGGTATCACTTGATCTGGATGGGCGAAACCGTCAAGTTGACGGACAACCGTATCAAACGCTTGATCGAAAAAGGCGCGGCGTTCACGTTGCACGACCGGATAGAAATCGTCGAGGTGATCGGCGATTTGTTGTCCAAAGTGATTTATCGCTATAAGGCATTGGCCCGTAAGGGCCGTATCGAATTATCGGTGACGCCATACGCGCATCCCATCATGCCGTTGATGTTGGATATCGCCAGTGCCCGAGAGGCGATGCCGGACGTGGCCTTGCCTAAATTGCCGAATTACCCCGGCGGTGAAGAGCGCGTATGCTGGCACTTGCGGAAGGGGATCAACACCTTTCGACACTTTTTCGGTTTCGAACCGCGCGGTTGTTGGCCATCCGAAGGTGGCGTCAGCGAGCGTACGCTGGCGATACTCGGCGAGTTCGGTTTTCACTGGGCCGCCAGCGGCGGTAATGTCTTGCACAATAGCTTGCGGGCCTCCGACCTGGCCGGTAAAACTAGCGTGCATCAAGCGTTCCGGTTGGCGTCGGCCAGCACGGTGTGCTTTTTTCGGGACGACGGTTTGTCCGATCTGATTGGCTTCGAATATTCCAAATGGCATGCCGACGATGCCGTGGCCGACCTGATTCAGCATCTGGAAAATATTGCGGATTACGAGGCTCGGCCGCCGTTGGTTTCGATTATCATGGATGGTGAAAATGCCTGGGAGTATTTTCCGGATAACGGCTATCATTTTTTGAGCGCTTTGTATCGCCGGCTCGGCGAACATCCACGGATAGAGTTGACGACGTTTTCGGAATACCTGCAAGGTGCCGAAGCTCAAGTACAGCCATTGCCGCGTCTGGTGGCAGGCAGTTGGGTTTACGGCACGTTCTCGACCTGGATCGGCGACGCCGATAAAAACTGCGGCTGGGATATGTTGGGGGACGTCAAGCAGGCGTTCGACAACGCGGTGCAGGATGGCCGCTTGTCCGATCAACAGCAGGAAAAGGCGCGAGTACAGTTGGCGGTGTGCGAAGGGTCCGATTGGTTTTGGTGGTTCGGTGACTACAATCCCGGCGAGGCGGTCAGCGATTTCGAAAAGCAGTACCGATTGAATTTAACCAATTTGTATCGGCTCTTGGGCGAGGAACCGCCCGGCTATTTAGCCTTATCCTTCACTCAAGGCAGCGGTAGTCCGGCGATGGGCGGCGCAATGCGGCGCGGTAATGAACTTTGAACGAATTCGAAAAACGGTTTTTGGGGGTTGGCTTGGATAGACGTCGCGCGGGTGTTTTGCTGCATATCACTTCGTTACCGGGGCATGGCGAGTGCGGCGACTTGGGATCGGAAGCGTTCAACTTCGTCAACTTTCTGCACGATGTCGGCGCCACGATCTGGCAAACCCTGCCGTTAGGCATGCCGCATGGCGACGGTTCTCCTTATCAATGTTTATCCGCTCATGCCGGAAACCCGGCCTTGATCAGTATTGACTGGTTGGTGGATAGAGGTTGGCTGCAACTGGCGGACCGCTGCAACGATTGCTCCGGTCATGGTGAATTGAGCAAAAGCTGTCTGGTGACTAAGGCGTTTTACGGCTTTCAAGTGCTGGCGGATGTATCGGCCCAGCAGGATTTCAAGCAGTTTTGCCAGGACAAGTCGAGTTGGCTGGACGACTTTGCGCTGTTCATAGCGCTACGCAACGTGTTCGGACACAAAAGTTGGAACGAATGGCCGGATGGCCTTAAGCAACGTAAGCCGGATGCCTTGAGCGAGTCCCGGCAGTTGTTGAAGGCGGTCATCGAAGGCATCAAGTTCGAGCAGTATGTGTTTTTCAAGCAATGGGACGAGCTAAAGGCTTATGCTTCCAGCAAAGGCGTGCTGATGTTCGGCGATATTCCGATTTTCGTGTCCTACGACAGTGCCGACGTCTGGGCCAACCGCGAAGCTTTCAAGTTGAACCCGTTGGGCGAAATGGATGTCGTGGCCGGCGTGCCGCCGGATTATTTTTCTGAGTTCGGGCAACGTTGGGGCAATCCGCATTACAACTGGGTCTACCTGAAAAAGACCGGCTTCAAATGGTGGCTGGATCGGATAGAAGCGCAGTATGAAATGTTCGATATTTTGCGGATCGATCATTTTCGGGGCTTGGAAGCGGCTTGGGAAATCCCGGCCAGCGAAGACACCGCGGTCAACGGTCGCTGGGTGACGGCGCCGGGTGGCGAGCTGTTGGCGGCGATTCAACAGCATTTTCCGGCGTTAACCTTGGTCGCCGAGGACTTGGGTATCATCACCCCCGAAGTAGAAGCCTTGCGCGACGATTTTAATTTGCCCGGTATGAAAATTTTGCAGTTCGCATTCGGCGACGACGCTCGCAATCCCTATTTGCCTTGCAATTACCGGCGTAACTGCGTGGTGTACACCGGTACGCACGACAACGACACCACCCAAGGCTGGTTCGACGCGCTTAACGATACCGACAAGCAGCGCATATACGACTATTTGGGCTGGTCCAGTCTGCCGATGCCTAGTGCCTTAATTCATGCCGCGTTGGGCTCGGTAGCCAACTTGGCTATTATCCCGATGCAGGATATCTTGAAACTTGGCTCCGCCGACCGGATGAATACGCCAGGTACCACCGAGGGTAACTGGCGCTGGCGTTTCGATTGGTCGCAATTAACCGGCGACAAAGCCGGTCATTTCGAACACTTGATACGCTTGTTCGGCCGAGGTCCGCATTAGTCGTCGTCTTGCTTAGCGGGAGCGCTGGGAATCGGCGATAACGGAATCCGGTAGCCGGCAATGATTTGCTGAATTTCATCGAAGTTCTTGGCAATCAGGTCGTTCAAAAGTTGTTTGCGCTTGCTGTCGCCTTGTCGCACGCCCATCGCGATTGAGAAATCGAAGCGCATGCCCGGCGTGGACTGCATCGGAATGGCGATATACTGGTTCTTCGGGTTTTTCGATTGAACGTAGCCGGCCATCGGTCCCCACAAAATCACCATATCGATCTTGCCGGTGCTCAGATCGGCTTCAATTTGCATCGCCGTATTGTGTTCGCCGTCGCCGGTCATGCTTTGATAAGGAACGCCGTATTCCAGCAAGCCGTTGCGTTGCAACCATTCGGTGCCGGGCCCACGATCGAACATCGCAATTTTCAGCTTTTCCTGCTTTTCCAACGGCAGTTGCGTTAGTTGCATGGGGTCGTGGATATCGTCCCAGCCTCGGCCTTTCGCGATCAACAACACATAAGTCGAATGAAAATAGGGTTTGGTGGTATCGGTCAAATCGAAACCCGCCGGCACGCCCATGATCACGTCGCATTTAAAACCCTGGCCGTTGTCGTTTTCGGCTTTCAAGGTGTTGCGGACAAAGCCCATCCGTTCCGGAAACCAAGTGAACTCCAATTCCTGACCCAGTTGTTTGGCGAACAGGGCCGCGATTTTATTTTCGTAGCCGCTAAGTTCCTTGGTGGAATAGGGCGGATTCAGCGGGTCGGCACACACCCGAAATTTATTCTCGTCGGCTTGGCCGGTAACGGCCGCGCAGCTCAGCGCTAGCGCGGCTAGGCATCGATTGTAAGTCATAGTCTTCTTCCTTCGTTTTCATGAAGCCACAAAAAAGCCTTGGCCGATTGCTCGGCCAAGGCTTGCTTAACGCGGATCTAAGGTTAGATCTTAGTTAGGCAGGGCGAACACAGTGAGTGTACCACCCAATTTGGTGTAGGAGCCTAAGCTTCTGTACGCACCCACCGCGCCCAAACCTTCCGAGTTGGTTGATGAGGAGCCGTCGTCCAGACCGGCCGCGATACCGATACCTGCCCAGCCGCCGATACCTGAAAGAACGCCAACATATTGTTTGCCTTCGAATTCCCAGGTATTAACGTTACCGATGATGCCGGATGGGGTTTTGAATTTGTACAATTCTTTACCGGTTTTGGCATCAACCGCTTTCAGGTAACCTTCCAGGGTGCCGTAGAATACGACCCCGCCCGCGGTAGCAACAGAGCCTGACCAAACAGAGAATTGCTCTTTGTTGGACCAAGCGATTTTGCCGGTTTTAGCATCCCAGGCAGTGAATTGGCCGAGGTTAGTGGTGCCGTCTTTTTTACCAGTCAGAACATCGGCGCCAGCCGGCATCATGTTCAGAGTTGCGCCGACGTAAGGTTGGCCGGCGGTGTAGCTAACTTCGAACGGTTCGTACTCCATGCACAAGTGGTTGCCTGAGATGTAGAACAGGCCGGTTTGTGGAGAGTAAGAAACCGGTTGTTGGTTTTTCGCACCCAAAGCTGCAGGGCAAGTGCCAACGGTGTTGACGTCTTCGCCGTTATGTTCGGTAGAGAATTCAGGTACCACTTGTGGGCGGCCTGATTTCATGTCGACATGGGTTAGCCAGTTGACGGATTTGTCGAAGGTTTCGGCAACCAACAATTCGCCGGTTTCGCGGTCCAGGGTATATCCCACGCCGTTACGGTCGAAGTGAACGATGGTTTTGTGCATTTTGCCTTTGACTTCTTGATCGACCAGAACGGTTTCGTTGATACCGTCGTAGTCCCATTCGTCGTGCGGGGTCATTTGATAAACCCATTTAACTTCACCGGTGTCGGCGTCACGCGCCCACAAAGACATGGACCATTTGTTGTCGCCCGGACGTTGTACAGGGTTCCAGGTAGATGGGTTGCCTGAACCGTAATAGACCAAGTTCAGTTTAGGATCGTAAGAGTACCAGCCCCAAGTGGTGCCGCCGCCGATTTTCCATTGGTCGCCTTTCCAGGTAGCCAAGCTGGACTCAGGTCCCAGTGGGGTGACTTTGCCGTCTTGCCAGGTGGTGGATTTGCCCGGTTTGATCAGAGTGTCCTTGTCGGGACCCATGCTGTAACCTTTCCACGCCAATTGGCCGGTTTTGATGTCGTAGGCCGCCAGAAAGCCGCGCACACCGAACTCGCCGCCGGAAATACCGGTCAGAACTTTGTCTTTAACAACGATAGGGGCGTTGGTGTTGGTCATGCCCAGTTTGGGATCGCCGTTTTGCACGCTCCAAATACGTTTGCCGGTTTTAGCATCCAGCGCGGTCAGTACGGTGTCCGATTGCTGCAGGAAGATTTTGCCGTCGCCGTAAGCCAAGCCGCGGTTAACGGTATCGCAGCACATCACGGGGATGGTGACGTCGGCATCCATGGTTGGGGTGAATTCCCAGATGACCGCTTTGGTTTTTTGGTCGATCGCGTAAACGGTGTTAGGGAACGGAGTGTGGATGTACAGAACGCCGTTAACAACCAGGGGACCGCCTTCGTGACCGCGCAGAACGCCGGTGGAGAAAGACCAAGCCGGTTGCAGATTTTTAACGTTTTGAGCGTTGATTTGCGACAGTTTGCTATAACGAGTGCCGGCGTAGTCGCCGCCCCAAGAAGCCCAGTTAGCAGGGTTTTGGGTTAATTTTTCTAAGTCGTCGTTAGCGGTAGAGACAGTTGGTGCAGCAAGAATAGTAGCTACAGTCGAAGCAAGCAGCCAGTTTGTTACAGGCTTCTTCATATGTTTCCTCCTGGTAATCTGCGGATGTACACAGAGTACGATTTTGTGTTGTTAAGACTAATATTAGTTTTAAAGCTCTGTTTGGATGACTGCCCGAAACGCCCGCTACCGGCCGCTCACAGCCTAGGCTAAGCCACGCCAAGCGCGTAAATTGAAGGATTTTTTCCTAAAAGTCAACCGGAAAAACTCTGGGAATCCCGGTTGGCGGGAATAATGTCAAGCCTGATAATGCCTTAGCTTTTTCGTACATCGAGCGGTTCCGCGAAGGAAATTCCGCATCCCCCCAAACCGCAATAACCGTCCGGGTTTTTGGCCAAGTACTGCTGGTGCTCTTCCTCGGCATAGTAGAAGGTCGGCGCCGGGGCGATTTCCGTCGTGATCGAGCCGAAGCCGGCCGCGCTAAGGCGTTGTTGGTATTGTTGTTGGCTGGCCAGCGCTTCGGCGAGTTGCTGTTCGGTGTAGCAGTAAATGGTCGAACGATAT
Organism: Methylomonas sp. LWB; assembly: GCF_001856095.1. Classification (NCBI taxonomy): domain Bacteria; kingdom Pseudomonadati; phylum Pseudomonadota; class Gammaproteobacteria; order Methylococcales; family Methylococcaceae; genus Methylomonas; species Methylomonas sp. LWB. The sequence goes on along the minus strand of NZ_MKMC01000067.1, from coordinate 206,029 downwards.
TGGGTGCCAACGTCGTTGCCCTGGCGCATACCTTGCGTTGGGTCATGCGATTCCCAGAAAACCTGGAGCAAGTGGCGGTAATCGAGTAGGGCCGGATCGAATACCACCAAAACGACTTCGGCGTGACCTGTCATCCCGGTACAGAGTTCCTGGTAGGTGGGGTTGGGGGTGAATCCGCCGGCATAGCCAACCGCCGTCGCATGTACGCCGGCCTGTTGCCAGAATTTTCGCTCGGCGCCCCAAAAACAGCCCAGACCGAAGACGGCTTGTTGCATGGATGCCGGAAACGGTGGGTGGTAGCCGTTGCCGCTGACGTGATGCTTACTGCCGCTGGCAATCGGATTGCGGCGGCCGGGTAAGGCTTGTTCAGGGCTGGGCATTGCGGATTTTTTAAACAGAATAGACATGGTGGACATCCCGTGGTCGAATCGAAGCATGGCGGGGATTATAATCCCGTCTCGATTTGGATAGGTTTCGGAACGATATGACACAACAAGATTGTTTAAGGCGGTTTCTATTTGAAGAAGCCGGTGCGCGCGGCGTATGGGTCAGGTTGCAACACAGCTTGCAAGATGCTAAGCAGCATCAGTCTTTGCCGAACGACGCGGTCGACGCTCAGTTTGGACAGGCACTGGCGGCGGTGGTGCTATTGTCGGCGACCATTAAGTTTAAGGGCGCGATGATTTTGCAGGTTCAGGGTGGCGGCGATCTGCGCGCGCTGGTCGCCCAATCCAGCAACGAGCGGCGGATTCGCGGGCTGGTGCGCAGTCAACCCGAGGTGAACGGTGAAACGTTGCGGGAAATGATCGGCAACGGCGGCCGACTAGTGTTAACCGTGGAGTCCGACAGCGGCGAACCCTACCAAGGCATCGTCGCGGTCACCGAAAACAGTTTGGCCGAGGTACTGACGACTTATTTTCGGCAGTCGGAGCAGCTCGATACCCGCTTGTGGTTGTTTGCGAGTAACACGCATGCCGCCGGCTTGCTTCTGCAAGCCTTGCCTGGGGAATCCGCCGACAAAGCGGATTGGGAACGTTTGGAAATCCTGGCCGGCACCGTCACCGCCGACGAATTGCTGGGCCTGGACTGCGAGGACATCTTGCATCGCTTATTTCACGAGGAACAGGTCAGACTATACGAAGCCGAGCCGGTGGCATTTCAATGCAGTTGCTCGCGGCAAAAAATTGCCGGCACTTTATCGGCGTTGGGACGGTCCGAGTTGGAGGCTATTTTGCGCGAACGCGACGACATCGAAGTCGATTGCCAGTTCTGTGGAGCCCAATACCGCTACGACAAAGTCGATGTCGAGCATTTACTGAACAATTCGGCGGTCGACAGCGGCCTGCCGTCGCCGACCAGACATTGAGGACGCGCATGAAAAAAGTCACCCGCATTTTTCGATTAGTGTTGGCCTTTGGCCTGCTCTCCACGTTGACCGGCTGCCTGCACTGGCTGCACGCCTATCAGACTTATCTGCAAATGGACGAATTCGACCGCTATTTCGCGGTGACGTCTAAAGACGATTTCACCGTGCATTTCAAGGAGCCGAGGTTGCTAAGCCAAGATTTCGTGTCGTTGGCCAAGTTGCACGCCAGCAGCGAGGAAAGAATCGGCGATGGCAAAAAATGGCGCTATTGGTTTCGCAAGATCGACAAGGACGGCAAGCCGATCAATCCGGAAATCAGTTTTTATCTGGATCTGGCCTTTAATAAAGAAGACAAAATCACCGACTGGACCTTTTCCAATCTGTTTTTACAGATTGCGCCGCCGGAGTTTTTGGAAGCTTCGTTCCGTTCGTTGGGCGGTGCCGAGATCAATGAAGAAAAACAGCAGTTGAAAGCCAAAGCGGACCAGATGGAAAAAATCGCCGCAAAACTGCCGAAAAAGGCTGTCGTGGTCAAACAATTGGGTGAACCGCTGGAAGTCGAGAATGAAGACAAACAGGAAATTTATAAATACCACTTCCGCTTGGATGCCCGCGAGATCGAGGAAGGTTACGAAGATCGGGCTTTGAGCGAAGTGCGCCTGACCTTCGATAAGGCCACGTCCGAGTTGGTCAAAATGTCCGGCCGCTTTGCCGGACTAAAAATATCGATCAACTATCGCAATTTCCAGGACGAAGACGAAAAAAAGGTGGCGGGCTTGTAGATAACCGATAAGTGGCGAGGCGGCCGGTTGGCCTCGCCTCGCCTAGCTTGCCGCGGTTACGCGCGGGTTTTCAGAATCGCCACGGCCGGCAATTCCTTGCCTTCCAGGAATTCCAGGAAGGCGCCGCCGCCGGTCGATGTGTAAGACACTTTGTCGGCGATAGCATATTTGTCGATGGCTGCCAGGGTGTCGCCGCCGCCGGCAATCGAAAACGCCGGGCTTTCGGCAATCGCCAGCGACAGCGATTGGGTGCCTTCGCCGAATTGATCGATTTCGAACACGCCGACCGGGCCGTTCCAAACGATGGTGCCGGCGGTTTTCAGAATGTCGGCATATTGCCGGGCGGTTTCCGGCCCGATGTCCAAGATCAGGTCGTCGTCGGCCACGTCGCTAACGGCTTTGACCGTTGCCGCGGCGGATTCCGAAAATTCCTTGGCGCAGACCACGTCAACCGGTACCGGGATGTCGGCGCCGCGTTGCTTGGCGGCCGCGATCAGTTTTTGAGCTTCCGCGATTAAATCGGCTTCGTACAACGATTTGCCGACGTTGTAGCCGGCCGCCGCGATGAAGGTATTGGCGATGCCGCCGCCGACGATCAATTGATCGACCTTGGTGGACAAGGATTCCAGCACGGTCAGCTTGGTGGACACCTTGGAGCCGCCGACGATGGCGACCAGCGGATGAGCCGGGGTTTCCAGCGCCTTGCCCAGCGCGTCCAGCTCCGCCGCCAGCAACGGGCCGGCACACGCGACGGGCGCGTATTCGGCGACGGCGTGGGTGGAGGCTTCGGCGCGATGGGCGGTACCGAAGGCGTCCATCACGAAGATGTCGCACAATTTGGCCATCTTTTGGCCCAGCTCGGCATTGTTTTTCTTCTCGCCTTTGTTAAAGCGGACGTTCTCGCACAGCACGACTTCGCCGGCCGCGACATCCACGCCATCCAGCCAATCTTTCACCAACCGCACCGGTTTGCCGAGCAATTGCGAAAAACGTTCGGCGACCGGTTTCAAGCTGGAAGCTTCGTCGTATTCGCCTTCGGTGGGACGGCCCAGATGCGACATCAAAATGACCGCCGCGCCTCCGGCCAAGGCCTTTTCCACGGTCGGTACGCTGGCTTGGATGCGCAAATCGCTGGTGACTTTGCCGTCCTTCACCGGCACGTTCAAATCCTGGCGGATCAACACGCGCTTGCCTGCCAGATCCAGATCGACCATTCGTTTGATAGACATAAGCTCTCCTTTGTGTGTAATAGTGTCGCCATTATAAAGTGTAACCGGCGCCGGCCGAATAAAAGTCGTCTTCCCGTGAGAGGCTTGAACTATATTTGCAATCTATTGCCCTCTTTCGCGGATAGATTCATGGCCAAAGCGTTAATTTTTGCGGTGATCGGCTGGTTGATCGCCTGGAGCGCATGTCTCCAGGCGCAAGTGCCGGCGACCGACGAGATTCAAGTGCTGATCGACGTGTCCGGCAGTATGAAGCAAAACGATCCGCATAATTTGCGGATTGAAGCCAGCCGTTTGCTGGTCAACTTATTACCGGATAATGCCAAGGCCGGTTTACGTTTGTTCGCTGAAAAAACCGAGGTCCTTTCCGCTAGCGACGCGGTTTCACCCGCTTGGAAACAGCAAGCCGGCAAGGCTACAGCGAATATTCACTCGCACGGACTCTATACCAATATCGAGGACGCGATAAAAAGCGTCTTGGAGGGTGGGTTTGCGGGAACGGGAAATAAACATCTGATTTTACTGACCGACGGTTTCGTCGATATTTCCAAGGACATTATGGAGAGTGCCGATTCGCGCGAGCGTATCCTTAGCGAATGGATACCGCGCTTGCAGCAAATGCGGGTCAAGGTCGAGACCATCGCGTTGTCCGCTCAAGCCGATAAGGAGTTGTTGCAACGCTTGGCGGGCGAGACCGGCGGATGGGCCGAAGTCGCCGAGTCGGCCGACCAGTTACAGCGGGTTTTCGTTAAGATGGCGCAAAAGGCCGCGCCCAAGGACAGTCTGCCGTTGGCGGGAAATCGCTTCGAGGTGGACGCCAGCATCAAGGAGTTTTCGGTGCTGGTGTTCAAGAAGCCCGGCGCGGCGCCGACTTTGTTGTGGACGCCGGACGGCGGAAAGCTTGGCAAGCAAAGCGCCTCCGGCAACGTGTCCTGGCTGGAGAGCGCCAATTACGATCTGATAACCGTCAGAGAGCCGCGCGCCGGCGAATGGCGCCTGGAAGCGGAGGTGGACCCGGATAACCGAGTCATGATCGTGACCGACTTGAAATTGCAACTGGGCGAATTGCCGAATTTCTTAACCGAAAAGCAGGGTTTGACCGTCAAAGCGCATTTTACCGATGGCGGCCAATTGATTGACAGGGCGGATTTTCTGGCGATGCTGAGCTTGCAGGTTACCGTGGACCAGCAGACGCCGACCAATATGGCGGCGACTGGCGAAGCGGGCTACTTTGGTTGGAATGCGCTGAATCCGGGGCTCGGTAAGCATCTGTTACGGGTCGTGGCCGACGGCAAGACTTTCCGGCGTGAAATCGTCCATGAGTTTGAAGTGGTGGCGGCACCGATTGCCATCGAAAAGCAGATCGATATTGCCGCGCGTCGGGTCACGCTGACCTTGGTTCCCGATACCGCTCTCCTGGACACGACCGGGATGTCCGTCAATGTCAGCATCGGCCGAGCGGGTCAAGCCGGCGAATCCAGAGCGTTGGCCGCGCACGACGGGCGCTGGGACTTGGTTTTGGCCGACATTCCGGTCGGCGGGACTACACAAGTCAGCTTTAGTGTTACCGCCCGCGGCAAGGACGGTAACACGTTGGAACCGTTGGTGCCGCCGGTCACGATAGACGATAGTTGGTTTGTCGCCGAGCCGACTGCCTCCGAGACACATCCGGCCGAACCGGATGTCGCGGCCGATGCGGAGCACGGCGCGACGCACGGCGATGCGGCCGCGGGAGAGAGCGAGGACGCTCATGGAGAGCCCGTGAGCGAGACCAATTGGTTGCAGGTTACCGGCATTGTGCTGGGGTTGAACCTGCTGATCGCCGGAACCGGTTATTTCGGTTACCGGGCCTTTAAGCAAGCGCAATTTCGCAAACAGCAAGCGTTATTGGAGAGGTTGGCATGATTCAGCTCGACTCGGTCGTCGTGGTGCTGATGGCGGAAGCCCTAGTCGTATTGGTACTGTTCATGGCAGTGTTGTTTTTCCTGTCTCGGAACCGGCGTGGCCGGGAAATGGCGGAAGTCGACCGCTTTATCGATCAAATGGACGAGCAAAGTTTGGTCAAACAACATCGGTTGGAACAATTTCTAGGCGAAGACTGCGGTTTGCCGGTCGAAACGGTCGAATCGGTGCTGGCGGCGGTACTCAAAGCCGAGAGGGCCCTGTTCCAGCAAATATTTAGGCTGTTTTTACAGCGGGATTTGGCGACACTGGCCGACATCGAGAGAAAAATCGACGAATTGGCCGAGCCGTACCAGAATCTATTGGTCGATCACCCCGAGCCGACAAGCGGCGCCGTTGGGCAGGTCGACAAGCTGGCGGCCATGGAGCGCATCAACCAACAACTGGTTCGACAGCTGGACACCGCGATGAAAACCATAGACGAAATTTCCGCCGAATATACCCGCGTGTTTAGCGGCAATCAGACGGCGCTGGAATTGGAAAACAGCAGTAAGAAAATGTTGCAAGTGTTCGCGGAAGCCGAACACAGCATCCGGATCAATGTCGCTGGCGAGGCAGAGGAGTAGTATGGACGAATCGCTGCTGGTCGTGGTGTTGGTCAATCTGCTGTTGGTGCTGTTGATCGCATTGGTTGCCTTGATGCTGGTCGCTTGGCGCAAGCGCAAACAGAGTCAGGCGGAGCTGGAGCATTTGTTGGACGATATCAAGGACCGGCAGGGCCAGCGCAGCGATCAAATGGCTGAGATGCTCGTCGGCAAATACCGGCTGGACGAGCAAAAGGCGCGGGAGTTATCCGAAAGTCTGATTTTGGCCGAAAAACAGTTTTTGCACGGTTTTTTCGAGCAGCAAATGCAACAGCAGGCGGTTAGCGGCTTTTACGACGGTTTGTGCCGCTTGCTGAACAGTTATCTCAGTTCGATGCCGGGTTCCGAGGCGGCCGAAGTAGCCGGCGAAGAGTCGCCGGACGACAACAGCGTGCAAGAGACCGAGCCTTCCGACGAAAAAGAGAAGTCCGCCGCCGGCAACCCGCCGCCGGATTGGGGCGACGTGTTCGATTGAGTTTTTGAGAACGACAGGATGACGAGTATCTATATCATCGCCGAAGCCGGCGTGAATCATAACGGTGACCTGGACACCGCAATCGCGTTGATAGACGCTGCGGTGGCGGCGGGCGCCGATGCGGTCAAATTTCAAACCTTTAAAGCCGACAAACTGGTGACCGGTAAGGCCGGCAAGGCGGCCTATCAGCGAGAAACCACCGATGCCGGCGAGAGCCAACTGGCGATGCTGCGGAAACTGGAGCTGAAATACGAATTCCACGTGCGATTGCGCGACTACTGCGCCGAGCACGGTATCGAGTTTTTATCGACCGCGTTCGATTTCGACAGCTTGGCATTCTTGACCGGCGAAATCGGCGTTAGGCAACTGAAAGTACCTTCCGGTGAAATTACCAACGGTCCATTTTTGCTGGCTCACGCCGCGACCGGAAAAGAGCTTGTGTTGTCCACCGGCATGGCGACTTTGGGTGAGGTGGAGACCGCGCTGGGGGTGTTGGCCTTCGGCTTCTTAGGTTGGCAGCGGCCGAGTTTGGCGCGGTTTCGGCAAGCTTACGGCTGCGACGCCGGCCAGGCGGCACTGCGAGAAAAAGTCACGTTGCTGCATTGCACCAGCGAGTATCCGACGCCGCTGGAACACGTTCAACTGCGGGCGATGGATACGCTGGCGCAAGCGTTCGGCTTGCGGGTGGGATATTCCGATCATACCGAGGGGTTGGCGGTGCCGATTGCCGCGGCGGCACGCGGCGCGGTGTTGATCGAAAAACATTTTACGTTGGATAGAGGCTTGCAGGGGCCGGATCATCGGGTTTCGCTGGAACCGGCGGAACTGACGCAAATGGTAGCGGCTATTCGCTCAGTCGAGTTGGCTTTGGGAGGTGCAGGCAAAATCCCGCAACCGATCGAGTTGCAAAATCGCGATGTGGTACGCAAAAGTCTGGTGGCAGCCGCGGATATTGCGATTGGCGAGCCGTTCAGCGTCGAAAATTTGGCGGCCAAACGGCCGGGCACAGGCTTGAGCCCGATGGAATATTGGCGGATGTTGGGACAAACCAGCTCGCGCGCCTATCAAGTAGACGACTTGATTTCATGAAGTTGCCGGTGATTATGCTCGGTAGCGGGGGGCACGCCAAGGTGTTGTTGGATATTTTGCGGCGCCTGGAGGTCGATATTCTGGGGGTCGCCGACCCGGTCAAGCGACAAGGTGATAGTTGGCTCGACCTACCTGTATTGGGCGGGGATGAGATCGTTGCCGATTACGGCTCAGAAGACATTGCGCTGATAAACGGGCTTGGCTCGCTGCCCCGTGACGCCGGCACGCGGTCTCGACTTTTCGAGACATTCGCCGAGCGCGGTTACCGCTTCGGTCATGTCGTCGATCCGACGTGTTTTTTGGCGGGGAGCGTGGAATTGGCGGCTGGCGTGCAAATCATGGCGGGCGCCATAATTCAGGCAGGCACGCATATTGCTGAGAACACCATCGTAAACAGCGGTGCCATCGTCGAGCACGACTGCGTAATCGGCCGCCACGTGCATGTCGCACCGGGCGCGGTGTTAAGCGGAGGTGTCGAAATTGGCGATAGGACACATGTCGGTGCCGGCGCGGTCGTAATCCAAGGAATTCGCGTGGGCGCGGGTAGCGTGATAGGTGCCGGCAGTGTCGTGACGCGCGACGTTGCGGTTCGGCAAATTGTCTATCCGGCCCGATCGCAGCTCAAGAATATAGAATCATGAAACAGCATTGGCAGCAGGTAGTGATAAGTCCGGAAGCAACGTTACGGACCACGATAGAGGTGATCGACCGCGGCGCGCTGCAAATCGCGTTGGTAGTGGATGAAGACGGGCGCTTGGTTGGGGTGGTTACCGATGGCGACATTCGCCGAGCCTTGATTCGGGGCCTGGCGCTGGAGCATCCGGTCGGCGAAGTGATGAACAAGCGGCCTAAGGTGGCCAGCGAGACCGACAGTAAGACCCAATTGATCGCGGTGATGGAGGGGCATCATTTGTATCAGTTGCCGGTGGTGGACGAGCGTGGCCGAGTGGTGCGCTTGGAATCGCTGCAGGCTTTATACAAGCAGCCGGCTTTTCCGAATCCGGTGTTTTTGATGGCGGGGGGATTCGGCAAACGGCTGCGGCCTTATACCGACGATAGGCCGAAACCATTACTAGAAATCGGCGGAAAGCCGATTCTGGAAACCATCATCGAAAATTTCGTGAAATCGGGTTTCCGCCAATTCTTTATCGCGGTGCATTACCGGGCCGACCAGATCAAGGATTACTTCGGAGAGGGCGATCGCTGGGGGATAAGCATTCGGTATATCGACGAGGTCGAGCCGATGGGGACGGCCGGTGCGATCGGGTTACTGCCTGATAGCTTGCCGGACGTGCCGTTGATCGTCATGAATGGCGATATCTTGACCCAGATCGACTTTTCGCGACTGTTGGCTTACCACAACGAACAGCAAGCGATCGCGACGATGTGCGTCCGCCAGTACGAGTATCAGATTCCTTACGGCGTCGTGATGTTGGAACAGCAACGGATCGTCGGTATCGAGGAAAAGCCGTTGCAGAGCTGCTTGGCCAACGCCGGAATCTATGTGCTCGATCACAGTTTGATTGCAGGGATCACCGGCCAGAAAAGCCTGGATATGCCGACGCTGTTTAACCAGCAAATCGCGCTAGGCGAGACGGTGTCTATGTTTCCGGTGAACGACTATTGGCTGGATATTGGTCGGGAAGCCGATTTTCTGCGCGCGCAGGGCGAATTCGCCAAATATTTTTGATGACGAGGGTTAAAGGATTTCAAATCGGGGCCGATACATCCAGCGAGTTTGAAAACAAACCTTTTTTTCGTAAATCAACCAAAACAAATAATTCCGGCGGCGGCTCAGTTTTCGGATTTTGGAGGGTAACATCATGGCAATGGTAATCAACACAAACGTAGCTTCGTTGAACAGTCAAAGGTTTTTGAGCAATACCAACATGTCTTTGCAGACTTCGATGGAGCGCTTATCTTCCGGTTTGCGGGTGAATTCCGCGAAAGACGACGCGGCCGGTTTAGCGATTAGCGACAAGATGACATCGCAAATCCGGGGTATGACGGTGGCGGTGCGTAACGCGAACGACGGCATTTCGATGGCGCAAACGGCCGAGTCCGGCATGGGCGCTCTTACCGATACCTTGCAACGGATGCGCGATTTGTCCGTACAGGCGGCCAACAGGGCGGCGGTCGGTTCTTCCGACCGCGAGAAATTACAAACCGAATTCAAGCAATTGGGTTTGGAGATGAAACGTATCATTCAGAATACCGAATTCAACGGTAAGAAAATTTTGAACGGTTCGTTGAAAAACGCTAACTTTCAAGTGGGTGCCAATACCGCCACGGATAACCAGGTTTCCGTGAATATTTCCGATTTAACCGCGGTCAACAGCTTGAGCGCCTTGTTCGGTACCAAATTGTCGATTGGGTCGATGGCGACCTCTGGAAACGTCAGATCGGCAATGACAGCGATTGATACCGCGATCAAAAAGATAGATACTTTTAGATCTACATTGGGTGCGATTCAAAACCGGTTTACAACGACAATTGCCAACTTGAACTCGTCGATCGAGAATCAAAGCGCGGCAAGATCCCGGATCCTGGATGCGGACTTCGCGACAGAGACATCGAACTTGAGTAGACAGCAAATTCTGCAACAAGCGGGTACCGCAATGTTGGCGCAAGCGAATCAGTCTACGCAAAACGTCTTGAGTTTGCTCCGGTAGTTTGGATAGGAAGATTGCGCCGTCATGGCGCAATCTTTCCTTTAACACTGACAACATAGGGTGAGCATCATGAATAGTGAAATTTCAAATGTGCTGAAGCTAGCCCCCTTGACTGTTGTGAAAACCGATAAGCAAACGGATGAAAAGTCGTTTTCCAGCACTAGAACCGAGGCGAATCAAGCCAGTTCGGCGGTGTCTGCGTTGCAAAGCGATTCAACGGCGTCTTCTTTGAATTCGAAACAGGACGAGGACAAGCAGAACGACGCTAAAGTGACATTGGATACGGTAAAGCAAGCGGCCGATCAAGGCAATTCGCTGTTGCAGGCCGTAACCCGCAATCTGCAATTTAAAGTGGACGATTCAACGCAAGAATTGGTCGTCAAGATTGTCGATAGCGAAACCGGCGATGTGGTAAGGCAAATTCCGTCGGAGGAAATGTTGGCGTTTATCAGGCGAATGCAAGAGTTAGACGGGCATCAAGGTTCGGTTATTCAGGATCGGGCTTAGCGTGGGATAGCGGCGGTTCGTTGAGGAGGGTGTCATGAGCATAGTTTCCACGACAGGTATCGGTAGCGGTATCGACATTAATTCGCTGGTCTCTCAATTGGTAACCGCTGAGGGCCAGCCGGCCTTCAACGCGATTCAGCGTCAGGAGGACGCCGCCAACGCCCGGTTGAGCGGCTTGGGTACGTTGAAGAGCGGACTGTCAGACTTTCAGACGGCGCTCGCTTCGTTGAAAGACGGTAGTGTTTTTAAGACCCACACCGCTTCCTCCTCCGACGAATCTATTTTGAAGGCAACCGCCGGAGCCTCGGCGGTTGCCGGTTCATATTCGCTGGAAGTGACCCAGCTGGCCAAGGCTCAAAAGTCGATCGCCAAAGCCGAGTTTTCCGATATTACGACTACGACGGTCGGTACCGGTACTTTATCGTTTACCGCGACTTCGGGTTCGACATTCAGCCTGACCGTGGACAGTAGTAACAATACGCTGGAGAAAATGCGTGATGCGATCAATAGCGCGTCGGGCAATAGTTTCGTCAGCGCCAGCATCGTTAATGTCGACAATGCCGCCGGAACCGGCACGGTATCTAAACTGGTGTTGACAGCCAAAAACAGCGGCACGACGAATGCGTTTACTGTCAGTGGTAGCGATAGCGACGGCAACGATACGGATACTTCCGGGCTGTCTCAGTTGTTTTCGACGAATTTCGATAATCCATCGGTTGCCCAAGACGCGATTATTAAGGTGGACGGACAGACTGCAACGCGTAGCAGCAATACTATCACCGATGTCTTACCGGGAGTGACGCTCAATTTACAGTCCCAAGAGCCTGGTACTTCGGTAAACATAGACATCGGTGTGGATAAGGCCGCGATTACCAAGTCTATCAACAGTTTCGTTACCGCTTACAACAAACTGCACACCACCACCAAAGACCTTGGCAAATACGGCGGCAGTACCGATGGCAGCGGCGACGGTAACGGCGCGTTAATTGGCGATGCCACCTTACGTTATGTCACCAGCCAAGTGCGGACAAATACGACCTCGGTGGTTTCGTCGGCGACAGGCAATTACAACTCCTTAGCGTTAATTGGCGTCAAAATCGATAAAGATGGCGTGATGTCCTTGGACAGTACCCAGCTGGATACCGCCTTGGCGGCCGATTTCGATTCGGTCGGCGATGTGTTTTCTTCAAGCGACGGTGTTGCCACCCGTCTGGACTCGACGTTAACGGGCTTGTTGCAGTCCGGCGGTAACTTGGATACTCAGCAAAGCTCGTTGAAAAAGCAATTAACCACATTGGAAGATAGGCGGACCGACGTGCAGGTTAGGATGGATAACTTTCAGAAATCCTTGCAAAAGCAATTTACCGCGATGGATGTGCTGGTCGGGCAATTTAATTCGACTGGTTCATTTTTGACAAGTTGGATCAATAATTTATAAACCGGAAGGGGGATTCCCATGTATGTAGATGCCCATAAGAGAGGTGCTAGGCAATATGCCGATGTGCACACTTCCAGCGGTCTCGGAGAGGATTCTCCGCATCGTTTGATTCAGATGTTGATGGAGGGTTTCTTGGCTAGAGTCAACTCCGCGAAGGGCGCGATAGCCCATCATGACATGGAGGCCAAAAGCATCTACATCTCCAAGGCGATCGGCATCGTTGGCGGCTTGAACGAAGCAGTGGATTTGGAACGTGGCGGCGAAATCGCGGCCAATCTGCGCCAACTATACGACTATATGAATATCCGGCTATTGGAAGCCAGTCGCGAAAACAGCGAAGACAAGCTTAACGAAGTCGCGACATTGATGCGCGACATTAAGGAAGCTTGGGATGCGATTGCGTGATGGCAACCGGTCCTCGCGTTGATTTCCTGGCCTGGCAAGAGCGTCTGGAGCAATTTAACGCAGCCATAAAAGGCCACATAACCCAGGAGGACTGGGAAAATTTGTCGGTTTTATTGAACGATAGGCAGGCTTGGCTGGAGGCGTTAGCGACGATGCCGCTAGCCGAATCGGAAAAACCTCAGGCGAAGCAGTTCGCGCGGAACGTGGCCGAACTGGATAACGCGTTTCTGGCGCAGATCCAACAACTTCAAGCTCAAGCCAAGACCAATCAATTGGCTTTCGAAAAAGGCAAGCGGGCGTTGCGGGCATATCGCGCTGGTTAAGTTCAATCGCCAGTTTAGAAAACTGCTCAAGATCGGCTTCCGCGAGATTGGTTCAATCTTCTGCTAAGGGGGCTTGAGCTTTTCTTGCATCAACTCCAAGTAGAAGTAAACTCATTCTTTATCCTATCGAAATGCCAAATCAGCTTCCTCGCTGATCCCCTCTTCCGGAATTCTTCGGATCTCGAAAATAGCTATCAATCTGAACGTGTCGTAAAAATGGCAGGGCCGGAAATGTTAGGTCGCCGGTTTTAGTGTTCAACGGTCATTTGCGAGGCCAATCTTTTACGGCAGTAAAGCTTCGGCAAAATCCCGTCGAGACTTGTCTCAGTCTGCTTTTAGCGGCGAGGGAAGACTATTAGGCGCGTCCGATAATTGTACGGCGGCGTGTCGTCAAAAAATTGTCGCCGGCCGGCGTTGGCGGCAAGCGGAGCGGCAAAATCCCGTTGCCGCTACGAATAGATAGGGGATGTTTCACGAAGCAAAATTTTATAATTTATTGAAAATAAAGTAATTTTATTTGTTGGCATGGAAAGTGATTGACTCTGGATGGCGGCAAACATGCCTACTTCATTCAGGATAAACCGGGAGAACGATCATGCCATCATCAATGGTCATTAATACGAACATCGCTTCGTTGAACAGCCAAAAGTTTTTAAGCAGGACGAACGACAGTTTGCAAACGTCGATGGAGCGTCTGTCCTCTGGTTTGCGAGTCAACAGCGCCAAGGACGATGCGGCCGGCTTGGCGATAGCCGATAGAATGACGTCGCAAATTCGCGGCATGACGGTCGCGATGCGCAACGCCAACGACGGCATTTCGATGGCGCAAACCGCTGAGGCGGGGATGGGAACCATCACAGAGACTTTGCAGCGCATGCGCGACCTTGCCGTGCAAGCGGCCAACCGGGCGGCGGTGAGTACCGAAGACCGACAAAAATTGCAGACGGAATTCAAGCAATTGGGTGCCGAGGTCAAGCGTATCATTCAAAATACCGAATTCAACGGCAAGAAAATTTTGAACGGTTCGTTAAAAAATGCCAATTTTCAGATCGGTGCCAACACCGCGACCGACAACCAAATTTCGGTGACAGTCTCGGATTTGGCGACCGTTAATAGCTTAAGCGCCTTGTTTGGCACTAAATTGTCGATCGGTTCCGACGCGACCTCAAACAACGTTCGGTCGGCGATTAACGCAATCGATACCGCGATTCGAAAAGTCGACGTGTTCCGTTCCAATTTGGGTGCGATTCAGAACCGGTTTATGACGACGATCTCCAACTTGCAATCGTCTATTGAAAATCAAAGTTCGGCGCGTTCGCGGATTATGGATGCCGATTTTGCTTCGGAAACTTCGAACTTGAGTCGCGGCCAAATCTTGCAACAGGCTGGAACCGCGATGCTGGCGCAGGCCAACAAAGTAACGCAAGGCGTCTTGCAGTTGTTGCAATAACGCCGGCTTGAGTTTAGCCGTGCAAACGGGATAATGGTCGAGATGCCGACTAACCGGGGTTCCAAACATGACACAGTGCGAACAGGGTTCGGAAGAACAACGCTTGGGGCCATTGTGCGTTAACGATTTCGGGGAACGGTACTATTACAACCTGAATCGGCACGGCTTCGATAAGGTTAGCGCCGAGGTGCTATTCGATACGAAGTTCGGCAAGGCTTTGTTCGAAGAAGACGCGTTAAACGTCATAATCGGCACCGATTCCGGTTTACTGCTTCGTTATTTGCAAGCGAGGCCGCTACCTAACGGAACCCGCTATCTGTTTATCGAACCGGAGTCGGTACTAGCGGCGCTCGACGCTAACGGTTTATTGACGGGTATGGACGAGCGTATGGCCTGTATCGCGATGAGCGATTGGGCGGACGCTATCGGTCGCTTTAAGATTACCGACTATTTCTATATCGATGCGGTCCGGTCATACAATGCAATCTGCGCCCAGGACGACTATATAGAGGAATATGCCGAGCTGAGTTGGCATGTTACCGAACTATTGTCGCAACTGCATTGGCAGACCAGCGTCGAATTAGGCGCGGAGGCATTCATTGCCCGGCAAATCCATAACATTGCCGACAACAAATTGCCCGCCAAATTGTTGGCGGGGGCCTTCGCCGGTAAAACTGTGGTTCTGTTGGCCGGCGGCCCGTCCTTGGATAGCGCGCTGCCTTGGGTCAGGACCCATCGCGACCGTTTGGTCGTTTTTGCCGTTTCCAGGATCGCCCGACAATTGTTGCAAGCCGATCTATATCCCGACTTCATTTTTTCGGTCGATCCGACCGAACTCAGCTTCGATATTAGCAAGGAAATGCTGGAGTTCGACGAGCGCACCGTTTTCGTCTGTTCCCATCACACCGTGCCTACCCTGTTAAATCAATGGCGAGGCCTGGCCTTGTATTTAGGCGATCGCTTGCCCTGGACCAGCGATCTGAATTGCCCCAACCTGGAAAGCGTTGGACCGACCGTGACGAACACAGCACTGCAGGTGGCTTATCGTTTTGGCTTCCGGCGAATCGTACTGGCCGGTGTTGATTTATGTTTTACCCGCGACGGCTTTACCCATGCCAAAGGCAGTAACGAAGCGCTGGCCGGGCCGCGCTTCAATTTGACGTCCCTGCAAGTGCAGACAAACGCTGGCGGCATGGCGCCGACCAGTTGCGACTTTGCCCAAGCGATACACTCGCTAGCGTTGCAAGCCCGTCATCTATCCGCCGCCGGTTGCGACATCGTCAATGTGTCCGAGCATGCCGCCAAAGTCGACGGCATACGCTATCTAGCGCTTGCAGAACTCGATTTGCCGCAAACAGCGGTTGATGTAGCCGACATTGTTCAATCACGCCTGGCGGGTTCCGACGAGGAAGCCGCGTATTACGTCAAGGCCTTGACGGATTTGCGTAGAGCGCGATTTCAGATTCGCTCCATCGCCAAACTGGTGGAAGACGCCCGACGTATCAACGACGCGATGTACAACGAACACGGCGTGATTGGTGAGTACAAGGACAAGCAGAAGCTCGATAAAATCGAGAAAAAGCTCAAGCGCGAACACCGCCACTACAGCCGCTTGGTTAAGAAGTTCGGCATACGCCGTTTTATCAAGCTGGCGAAACCGTTTAACGACCAGGATTGGACCGCCGAAGAGGCAAAACAGCTTGGTAACGTATTTTACGATGCCTATCGCGACGGCGCGGCTAAGCTGCTGCAGTTGATCGAAGCCTCGATCGACAGAGTATTGGCCAGGCAACAGGAGCTGGCCTTGCATCCGGATTTTAGCGTATTGATTGCTCAAGCCCGTAAGGATCGAAGTTTCGGTCGCGTCCGTTTATGGCGCCGGCGTTTCGCGGCGGAATTAATCCCGGCGGCGCTGCAACACGAGCTGGCCGAATTGGATAGCGCCTATCTACGGGTACTGCACGATAGGGAAACCCGGCATTTTGTTCAAGCCAAAGGCCAAAGCAGCTTGCAAAACCTGAGGCAACGGTCGGGGATGCTATTCAAACATCAAAAAGTCGAAGAATTGGCGGACTTGCGAAATAGTCTGCGAAAACACCCTGAACCGGAAAATGTCGCGCCGTATCAAGCACTGATAACCGGTTATTTGGCTGAGTTGGCACGCGATCACGATGCGGCGCTGGATGCGTATCGCCAGATTGTCGACGGTGGGGACTCGTTGTTGGAAGAAGCGCTGGCGCGTATCGTCGTGATCGCGGTCGAGCGCGATGACGTGTATTACGCCAATCTGGCACTGGAATGCCTGTCGCGGTTGAATCCGCTTTACCAGCCTTGGTATGCCGAGATTCAGCGCTTACACGGCGACATTCTGGTGGCGATCGACACTTACAATGCCTACATTCGCAGGTTTCCGGACGATAGCGCCGCTCAGTTGAAATTGGCGCGTTTATATCTGGATCAGGGTATTTACGAAGCGGCTGAATTGATGCTCGATCACTTGTTGACGAACAAGCCGGGATTGGAGGCGGCCTTGGCGATGCGCTTGCAATTAGCCAAAATCAGAGCCGACTCGGCGGTTGGTTCGGCGGATGTCGGTTGAGAAAACTACAGCGTCGCCGATAAGGTCGCCTATTCCGACGGCGAATTGAAGGATCGTTTTAGTCACGGGGAAGCCGCGCACCAACCATCTACTCAAGGAAGTCGGCAATGGACGTTTTGTGGTCCAAACTAACTGTGACGCGCACGATTAACAACGACTGGCGATTACCTTGCTGGCGGAGTAAGGCATTCGACTTGTGCCTGCCCAGCCCGGCAATCGAGATGGCGTAAGTTCTATTATCTGTTTAGTCGCCCGAGGTTCGATTTTAAGTCAACATTAAGTGTCGCGGCGCATGCTCTGGTCCAAGCACCCAGGAAAAGGAGCTATGCGATGAACACTTTGAAATTCATGATTGTTGGCTTGATATTTTCGTCGGCGGTTAGCGCCGACGGTCACGGTTGGCATCACGGCCACCACCATGGGCACGGCCCGATAATTCGGGAGCGGATCATCTACATGCCGCCTAGAGTTGTCGAGTACGTACCGGTACCTCGCTATTATGCACCGCCGCCACCGCCGGTCTATTACCGTTACGAACAGCGTTCACCGACAGGACTATTGGGTGGCGTGGTCGGCGGGGCGATGGGTTATCAGTTCGGTGGCGGCGATCCGTTGGCGGCCGGCGTTGGCGCGGCGGCGGGTGCTTGGTTGGGTAACGGGCGTTACTAGTCGGTCGGTTTCCTATGTGCTTGTGCTATGGATTAGTCGACGCTTAACGCCGCGAGAAAACGGTCGAAAGCTAAGCCCATCGCCGGCAGAATGCTGAGCAAGCGATGATCGGCGTCGTACAGATGCAAACGGGCGCCGTGTTCCCGACAAAATCGCCAGGCATGCTCCGGCGGGACCACGTCGTCCCGCCAGCCGTGAAAGACTTCGATATTCGTAGTCCCCGGTGCGAAACGGTCGCGGGCGTACCCCGGCAGATAGAAGGCGGGCGCGATCAGGAACAAACCGTGCGGATTCAGTGTTTCGGCGGCGACCGTGGCGACGTAGGCACCCATGCTCGAACCGACCAAGACCAGCTTATCGTAGGTAGGCAAATTTTCGGCCAGCAGTCGGGAAACCCGCCAGTCCGGATCGTTGTTGGGCCGATAATCGATGCTTTTGAAATGAAACCCGCGCCGCTCGGCGACGTCGGCCAGTGCCAAGGCCTTCTCGCCCCAGGGAATACTGTCCATGCCGTGGTTGTAGATGACTAAGTGTTTCATAGAGACGGGTAACGTTATTTCCGCAAAATCAGATGGCTTAGCAAGCTCAGCAACAGGCTGACGACCAGCATCGACGTGATCGGAATGAAGACTCGACTGTTTTCGGTTTGAATCGAAATATCGCCGGGTAGTTTGCCGAACCAATTCAACAGCCAAGGCGCATGGCTTATTGCCAAGCCGAGCAATAACAGACCGGCGCCGGCAATCGTCAAAATTTTGCCTACCATTAGATTATCCTCCGCCTTTTCAGGCGGACTGCGTTTCAGGCCCAAATCGGCCGGGAGTTTTAATGCGGACTATGCAGGCCTTGCAAGCGGATATTACCACGTTGGCGGTGGATACCGTCGTCAATGCCGCGAACGCCTCGCTGCAGGGTGGCGGCGGGGTTGACGGTGCGGTACACCGGGCCGCCGGTCCGGCGTTGTTGGCCGCCTGTCGCCGCTTGGACGGCTGTCAGGTTGGGCAGGCGAAACTTACCGAAGGGTTCGGCTTACCGGCCAAATTCGTCATTCATACGGTCGGTCCGGTCTGGCGAGGCGGTTCTCATCGAGAAGCCGAGCTACTGGCCGCGTGTTACCACAATTCGTTGACGTTGGCCGGCGAGCACGCTTTGTCGTCTATCGCCTTTCCCTGCATCAGTACCGGCGCTTACGGTTTTCCGATACTAGCCGCCGCCGAAATAGCGGTAGCGGAGGTTAGCGAGTCTCTTAAGCTAACGCGTTACGAGGTCGACGTGATTTTTTGCTGTTTCGGCGCGGCCGAACTGGCGATATATCGGCATTTGCTGGAGCGGGTTTGATCTCATTCGGCAATCGCCACGACTTGCGCGAAGCCGCCGCCGGGCGTCCGGAAGTTGGTGGTTTGGCCTTGATAGAGCCGGGCACAGACCAATTGAGTTTCGCCCCGATACACGTAGTGGCGCAAATCCAGTTTCAAATCGCCGCTGTCCAGGCGGCGTTCGCTGGGTAGGACGATCGATTGGGCAACGTAATCGTTTTGCAGAATGTCCTCGAACACCCGTTTGGTCAGTTTATCCCCCCGATATGCCGCTTTGCTACCGTAGCCGCGGGCGGGCTTGAAGAATAGCCGTTTGCGTTCCGCCCACAAGGCAGCGGCGTTTTCCGATGCGACGGCTATGGTTTTGGCGACGCCTTCGCGCAATACCGCCCGGGTTTGACTATCCACGCCCAGGGTTCGTAAATAATCGTCGTCGCTCAGCAAGATCAGATTGCGCTTGTCGGCGTATAAGGCGTGGTTTCTCGGGTGAGGTGTGACCACGGCGGCGCCGGCCAGGTATGTCGCGCGTAATGCCGCATGTTGGGGTTCGTCCAGGCCGAAATCGGTCAAGCGGTTGTAGATCAGGTCGATTCGTGTTTGCTGGTGCCAGACGCCGCCGTCCCGATATTCCAGAGCACTGGGGTCGAGAATCCAGGCTTGCAAACCGTGCGCTTCGAACAGTTGTTTGAACAGCAAAAACTCCGGATACAAGTATTGTTGTTCGGGTTGCTCGTCGACGATGGCGATGGTCCGCAGCGCTTGAATCCCGCGTTCCGCGCGCCACTCGCTGAGAAACATCTCGACGAAGGCCGCTTCCGGCGCGGGCGGAGTTATGGGCGGGTGGCCCGGTTGCCGATGGTCGGCGACTTCGCAGCAAGTGTCCTGGGCGCGGATCAGCTGGGCATTGATCAGCGCACCGCCGGCGTTGCTATTGATCTCGATCAAACGTGGGCCATCGGTGCCTAGATGGAAGTCGTAACCCAGAAATACACCGGTAGCTTGGGTTTGGTGAGCGGCACTAAGCGGCGCGCGGCTCAATACCTGTTCCCGAAACGCCGGTAATGCGATTACCCGTTCCAGTGCGGCAATGATTTCAGCTTGCCGATCCAGATCCGATTGACTGACGAATACCGGTACGTCGGCGCACAAATGCGGCCGCTCCTCGGTCAGCATGCGGTACAGTGCATCGCCGTTCATCGAGTCCGCTAGCGATTTGCGCAAGGCCTTACGGTTTAACGAAGCGCAGCGGCAGGAGCCGTTCAATTGTTCGGCGCGAAAGGGAATAGTGGCGATAGGCGAAAGCGGCATGGGCATCGGTATTCCGTGGTGGAAGGCGGTTTCGGATTCTGGAAGTTCGGCGTTTTCCGCCGGCATTTCGCTTGGACTGTTCATTGACGGATTATTTCCGCGGGCGCAAAGTTCGAGCCGCGATGATAGCGCGGGTCGAGCCGAACCGAACGCCGGTTAAGGAAATTTGACCGGCCGCCAAAAGTCGCGGAAGATTAGAGAATAGCGATATGTCGGTCAAGCAGCATTTGCGTTTTCAGGCATGCCTTCTGTTGGGGCGTTAGGACGGTTTCGATCAATTTGTACTGGAGTCGCGGGATGAAACAGAAAAAACCACTGGAAGCAGGCGCGGAAATGCCGCAAAAGAAAATCCGTAAACCTAAGTCGGCGAGGATGGCGCCGCCGACCAACGGCGAAATACTGGTTAAAGGTGTGGTGATGGGCATTGTGATTTCCGGCATCAGCCATGCCAGTCGGAGTATCGCCAAAGCTTTTGTCAGGCGCCCGCTGGGCTTGTTCGTGGCAGGCATTGCCAGCGGCTATTTCGCGCACAAATACCGCAAGGAATTACTGACCGTCAGTGGCCGCACCGCCGTGGAGAGTAGAAATTTCATTTTGCGACAAAAAGAGAATTTGGGCGATCTGATTGCTGAAATTCGCGATCCGGACCGCGACGGCGACCGTTAAAGCGATACTTGCGCCGGTTTATACTGGCGTTTGACCTTTTTCGCGGTAGATTGGCGTTTAGTCCAACCGGATATAGAACTCACTACGTCATGGTTATTCATCGCCTTCACCGATCTCAGCATCTGAATGTGGCTCCCGAACAGGCTTGGCGTTTTTTCTCGTCGCCTCAGCATCTCAACGCGATTACCCCGGATTTTTTTCACGTCGATATTGCCTCGCCGGTGCCCGAGGAAATTTATCCTGGTTTACTGATTGCATACCGAATGCGCGCGGTTTTCGGATGGCCGATGGCTTGGTTGTCCGAAGTGTGCTATTGCGAACCGCCGCGACGTTTTGTCTATCAGCAGCGCGTCGGTCCTTTCGCTTTCTTTAGCCACGAAGTAGTCGTGACGCCTTGCCGAAGCGGAGTAGAAGTGGCGGACATCGTGTTTTACTCGATGCGCTGGGGCTGGATGGGTGAATTGTTGCATTACTGCCTGATCGGAATGCGATTACAGCGGATTTTCCAGTGGCGGGCCGAGGTGTTGCAAGCGCGTTGGCCGTTGCCGGCCGTTACTCTTTCAGAAGATTGACTTTTTCCCGCGACAAGCATTAAATCGAACCCTCTCGAATTCATTGCGGAGGCGAGCGACATGGTTGAATCAGACAGTTATCCGTTACAGGCCGGCAATCGAGTCGCCGGTATAGTCGAGCATCTGGACCGCGACGTCGAACGCGGCGAGGATCTGGTGATGTTGGGATATGGTCTCGTGCTGCTGGCGCCGATATTCGCGCCGTTGCTACCGCCGAAAATTCTGTTACCGTTGATGGCCCTGGTGTTTGCGGTGTCGGCAACGGTTGCGCGATGGCATTTTGCCAAAATGGCTAAAAAACTGGCGGTTTCCTCGGCCGGACTGGAGCAACGCGAACTGTGTCAATTGCAGCCGATTGCCGAGGTGTTTGCCGAGCACCCCAGGCAAACCTTGGCGGTGGCGTTCAATCCGTTACGGAATCTGTCGAGGACCGCTAAAAGCGTGCTCGGCGGCATGCTGATCAACCCGTTCTGGGGACCGATTTTCTACATGTTGGGCTTGCAGTTTGTCGAGGACCGGCATTTTTATCTACTTAACCGTGCCGTTCTCGGCATAGAGCAGAAATTGGGGCGGATACCGATTCGCGATTGAATTCCTTATGGCCGCCACTTTCAGGCTATTGTCCTAAAGTACGGTTATGCACAAAAGCTGTGGATAAGTTTGTGATTAAGCGGTTGCCAATCGCCGCCATTCGCCGTTGCCATTAGGCTGTCATCAAATTGACCAAATTTTGCGCAAGCATTTTTTGACTATGCTTAGTAGGGTTAATCACGGCGTCGAAAACTTTACCGGTCGGAGAGCCTCGCGCAGCCGCTAAAGTTTGCTACGCCCGACCCAGTCCGCCGGCGAATCGGAGAGGGACGCCAGCGAATTCAGAGGCTGCCGCCGGGCGGCGCCATTCACCTTAGCATCAAGGTTGTGTCATGGAAAATCCTCGAACGCTTACGATAGACGGAAATCAGGCCGCGGCGACTATCGCCCACAAACTCAACGAAGTCATCGCCATATATCCGATTACGCCGTCCTCGGCGATGGGCGAATGGGCCGACGAGTGGTCGGCGCGCGGTCAGGTCAATTTATGGGGTACCGTGCCGCGCGTCATCGAGATGCAGAGCGAGGCCGGCGCCGCCGGCGCGATACACGGCGCTTTGCAGGCCGGCACGCTGGCGACGACGTTTACCGCGTCGCAAGGCCTGTTGCTGATGCTGCCGAACATGTACAAGATCGCCGGCGAACTGAGTCCGGCGGTGTTTCACATCGCCGCCCGCTCGTTGGCTTGCCAGGGCTTGTCGATCTTCGGCGATCACAGCGACGTGATGTCGGCGCGGATGACCGGTTTCGCGATGCTGTGCTCCAATTCGCCCCAGGAAGTCCAGGATTTGGCGCTGATCGCTCACGCGGTCTCGTTGGAAAGCCGAATTCCGTTCATGCATTTCTTCGACGGTTTCCGCACGTCGCACGAGGTGGCGAAGATCGTCGAAGTCGGCGACGACGTGATTCGGGCGATGATAGACGACGCCTGGGTTGCCGCGCATCGTAACCGGGCGCTGACGCCGGATCGGCCGGTACTGCGCGGCACCGCGCAAAATCCCGACGTGTATTTTCAAGGCCGCGAATCGGTCAATCCGTTTTACGCGGCGCTACCGGACATCGCCCAGCGGGCGATGGATCGGTTCGCCGGTTTGACTGGCCGCCAATACCGCTTGTTCGATTACGTCGGCTCGGCGGAAGCCGAGCGGGTGATCGTGCTGCTGGGTTCCGGGGCCGAGGCGGCCGAGGAAACCCTGGATTTTCTGAACCGGCAAGGCGAACAGGTCGGCTTGCTGAAAGTGCGCCTGTACCGGCCGTTTGCCGCCGATAGGCTGATCGCAGCCTTACCGGCCAGTTGCCGCAGAATCGCGGTGCTGGATCGGACCAAGGAGCCGGGCAGCGACGGCGAGCCCTTGTACAAAGACGTGCTGGCGGCGCTGGTTCAGGATTTTGCCGCCGGCGGCAAATTCGCCGCTTTGCCGCGAGTGGTCGGCGGCCGTTACGGCTTGTCCTCCAAGGAATTCACGCCGGGCATGGTCAAGGCGGTCTACGACGAACTCAAGCGCGAAAGGCCCAAGCATCAATTTACCATCGGCATACTCGACGACGTCGGCCATACCAGTTTGGACTGGGACGCCGATTTTCGTACCGACGCCCATGCCGATACCTTTCAGGCGATGTTTTACGGCCTGGGTAGCGACGGCACGGTCAGCGCCAACAAAAATACGATCAAGATCATCGGCGAGGAAACCGATTGGCACGCCCAGGGTTATTTCGTGTACGACTCGAAAAAATCCGGCGCGATCACCGTGTCGCATTTGCGCTTCGGGCCCAAGCAAATTCGCTCGACGTATCTGATCGGCCGGGGCGACGCTCGCTTCATCGGTTGCCATCAAACCATCTTCCTGGAACGTTACGATATGTTGGCTAACGCCGCCGACAACGCGGTGTTTCTGTTGAATAGCGCCGAGCCAGCCGATCGCATCTGGCACAGCCTGCCGGCGACGATGCAGCGCCAGATGTTGGAAAAACGCATCCGCTTTTATGTGATCGACGCCTATGCGGTCGCCGAACAATGCGGCATGGGCAAGCGCATCAATACCATCATGCAAACCTGCTTTTTTGCGATTTCCGGGGTCTTGCCGCAACAGCAGGCGATCGCGGCGGTCAAGCATGCGGTCGAAAAAACCTACGGTAAAAAGGGCCAACGCATCGTCGAACTGAATTTCAAGGCCATCGACGAAACCCTGTCCGGGCTGCATCAGGTCATGTTACCAGGCCGGGCCGATAGCACATTCGATCTACAGGCGCCGGTCGCCGCCAACGCGCCGGACTTCGTGCGCCGAGTCACCGGCGAAATCATCGCCGGCCGCGGCGATGCGTTGCCGGTCAGTGCGATGCCGGCCGACGGTACCTTCCCGACCGGTACCGCCGCCTACGAAAAACGCAATCTGGCGCTGGCGATCCCGGTCTGGGAAACCGATTTATGTACCCAGTGCGGCAAGTGCCCGATGGTTTGCCCGCACGCGGCAATCCGCAGCAAAATCTTTCCGACCCCTGCGGTGGCCGACGCGCCGGCCACCTTCAAGCATGCGGCGATGCTGGGCAAGGACTTTCCGGCCGGCTTGTCGATCAGCTACCAAGTGGCGCCCGAGGATTGCACCGGTTGCGGCTTGTGCGTGGATATTTGCCCGATACGCGACAAATCCAACGCCAGCCGCAAGGCGCTGAACATGGCGCCGCAGGCCCCGCTGCGCGAGCCGGAAAGCCAAAACTGGGATTATTTTTTGGGTCTGCCGGAATACGACCGGCGCTTGATCAAGACCAGCACGATCAAGGGAGCGATGGTGCTGCAACCCTTGTTCGAATTTTCCGGTGCTTGCGTCGGTTGCGGCGAAACCCCTTATGTCAAATTGGCCTCGCAACTGTTCGGCGATCGGATGATCGTCGCCAATGCCACCGGTTGTTCGTCGATTTACGGCGGCAATCTGCCGACCACGCCTTGGACCAAAAACGCAGACGGCCGCGGTCCGGCCTGGAGCAACTCGCTGTTCGAGGATAACGCCGAGTTCGGCCTGGGAATGCGGGTGGCGATCGACAAGCAGGCCGAACAGGCCGCCGAGTTGTTGCTGAGTCTGCGCGAAGTGCTGGGCGGCGAATTGGTGGACGGACTGCTGCACGCCGACCAGTCCGACGAAGTCGGTGTCTACGAGCAGCGCCAGCGCATCGGCGAATTGAAGCAGCATTTGCCGTCCTTGAACCAACCGGCCGCCCGAGCCTTGCTGCCGCTGGCCGACTATTTATGCAAAAAAAGCGTGTGGATCATCGGCGGCGACGGCTGGGCCTACGACATCGGTTACGGCGGCTTGGATCACGTGCTGGCCAGCGGGCGCGACGTCAATATTTTGGTGCTGGATACCGAAGTCTATTCCAACACTGGCGGCCAGACGTCCAAGGCCACGCCGCTCGGCGCGGTCGCCAAGTTTTCGGCCGGCGGCAAGGCTACCGCGAAGAAAGACCTGGCGCTGTTGGCGATGGATTACGGCAACGTCTACGTCGCCCATGTGGCCTACGCCGGCAAGGATACCCAGACCATCAGCGCGTTTCTGGAGGCCGAGGCCCACGACGGGCCGTCCATCATCATCGCCTATGCGCCGTGTATCGCCCACGGTGTGGATATGTCCAACAACCACCGCCAGCAAAATCTGGCGGTCAAGAGCGGGCATTGGCCGCTGTTCCGCTTCGACCCGGCCAAGATCAAGCAAGGCAAGAATCCGATGCATCTGGATTCGGCCGAGCCTTCGATTCCGTATCGCGACTTCGTGATGAGCGAAACCCGCTTCAGCATGCTTTGGCAAACCCATCCCGACGATGCGGAAGCCTTCTTGCAACAGGCACAACAGGACGTGAAAAACCGCTACCGCTATTACCAACAACTGGCGGCGCTGGATTGGAGTCAGGCCGCCAGCGTGGCCGCCGCCAAGGCCCAGATCAAAGCCGACATTGCCCCGGAGAGCCAACATGGTTGATTTGACGACTGAATACCTGGGCCTGAAGCTGGCTCACCCGCTGGTGCCGTCGGCATCGCCGCTGGCCAAGGATCTGGACGGCGCCCGCCGCTTGCAGGATGCCGGCGCGTCGGCCATCGTGATGCCGTCGTTGTTCGAGGAAAAAATCGAAGCCGAGCAATTGCAGATGGAACGGTTTTACTACGGCCAAGCCCTAGGATATGGCGAAGCCGACAGCTTTCATCCGGTGCCGGATCAGATCAAAACCTATCAAGAGCGCTATCTAGAGCACTTGCATAAGTTGAAAGGCGAGTTAAGCATCCCGGTCATTGCCAGCCTGAACGGTACTTCGCTGGGCGGTTGGCTGGAATACGGGGTGGCGTTGCAACAGGCCGGGGCCGACGCGCTGGAACTGAATATCTACCATCTGGCGGCCAATGCCGAGGATGACAGCGAAGCCGTCGAGGAGCGTTATCTGCATATACTGCGGGAGCTGAAAAGCCAGATCGACATTCCGTTGACGCTGAAGCTATCGCCGCAATTCAGTTCGCCGCTGCATTTCGTGCGGCGGTTGGCGACGGCGGGCGCGGACGGCGTTGCGCTGTTCAACCGGTTTTACCAGTCGGATATCGATCTGGATACGCTGCAAGTCGTGCCGAAACTGGAATTGTCCACGCCGGCCGAAGCCTTGCTGCGGATACGCTGGACCGCGTTGATGTACGGGCGAGTCAATTTGTCGCTGGCGGTAACGGGCGGCTTTCATCGCGGCGAGGATGTCGTCAAGGCCTTGCTGGCCGGCGCCGACGTCGTGCATTTGTGCAGCGTGTTGCTGGAGCACGGTGCCGACCGGCTGACCGATTTGCTTGACGAATTGCTGATTTGGCTGCGCGAGCACGAATATACCTCGGTCGCGCAAATGAAGGGTAGCGTCAGTCAACAACATGCCATCGACCCAAGTGCCTACGAGCGCGCCAACTATGTGCAGGTGCTGGACAGTTATACGCCGGCCGTCGGCGTGCTGCGCTAGTTTTTGCGTGAGGGACCTGGACGAGTTGTTCGCGGCCTTGTCGAGGGCCGGATTCCGCGCCCAATTTCGCTTGCCGGACAAGGATTTGAAATACCTGCGCGACAAGGGCCTGGACACGGTGTTACGGCATGCCGACGATTTCGTCGCCAAGCGTCTGGCCGCCGCCGAACCGGTCAACGACGGCAAGCAAACCCCTTATCGGGGCCACCCGGTTTTCGTCGCTCAGCACGCCACCGCCTGTTGTTGCCGAACATGCCTGGAAAAATGGTATCGCATTCCGCGCGGCAGAGTTTTGACCGAGCTTGAACGCGCCTATATTCGTGAGGTGCTGGGCCGCTGGTTGTCGGGATATCTGTCCGGTCCGTTTTAAGCGGGGGCGAACCGCTAGCCATCCGCTGAAACCGCGCGTTATCGACTAAACTGACGGGGTGTGGCCGGCCGGCCTACTTTGAACGGCGGAGGGCATTGGCCCGGAGACGCGATGCTCGAACATTTCTTCCTGGAACCCAGCGACTTATCTTACGGCTTGATGCATGGGCACTTAGATCTTGCGATGGTCGCGTGTTCGGTGCTGATCGCGGTGTTCGCGTCGTTTTGCGCATTGGAAACCATGGCGCGCCAGTCTCACGGTCGGCGTCGAATTTGGTTATTGGCCGGAGCGTTGATGTTGGGTGGTGGCGTCTGGGCCATGCACTTTATCGGGATGTTGGCGTTTCGTTTGGAAGTGCCTGTCGGCTACGATCCCTGGTTGACCTTGCTTTCGTTAGTGCCTGGGATCGTCGCGGCGGGGGCGGCGTTGCGCACGTTGGCGGGCAGTGGTGATTCGGCGACCGGAAAAATCTTTGGCGGCGCGATCTTGGCGGCCGGGATCGGCGTGATGCACTTCACCGGCATGGCGGCCGTCCGATTGGATGGCGCCTTGCGCTACGACCGTAGCTTGTTCGTGGCCTCGTTGCTGGTCGCCGTGTTGCTGGCGATTACCGCGATGTTGTTAAAGCCCTGGCTGAGCCGGCAGCGCCGGGCGGGGTCGCGCGCGAATTGGCTGCCGTCCCTGCTAGGCGGAGTCTGCCTGGGCGGCGCGATTTCCGGTATGCATTACGTGGCGATGGCCGCGGCCAATTTCGTCCGGCGGCCGGCGCAAACCTTGGCGGAATCGGCTGTGACGGTGGACTCGGCCGGCATGGCGATTGGGGTTGCGGTCGTTGTCACGCTCTTGATCGTCGGCGGCGCGACCGTGACTTTTCTGATCGGGCGAATTACCTCGGAACGCTGTCGAATTCAGGCAATTTTGGCATCGACCAGCCAGGGCTTGTTGATGCTGGATCGGGCTGGGGTCGTCACCGGCACCAATCCGGCTATGTTGAGCATGCTTGGTCTCACCGACCCCGAGGTCGTGGGTCGTTCGTTTCGGGATTGGATTGCTTCAGGCGACGCCGACGTGCTACGCGGCGGTTACCGGGGCGAGGTCGGCTTGCGGCGCGCCGATGGTTCAATATTGCCTTGTCTGGCATACGGCAACGATGTCATCGATGAACGCGGCGGCTTGTGGTACCGGTTTGTGTTATTCAGCGATATTTCCGAGCGTAAGCGGCACGAAGCCGATATTCGCGCCAATCAGCAGCGCTTGCTGGACATTCTGGATTTCAGCCCGATCGCAGTGCGGATCGCGACTCGACAGGGTCGGGAAGTGGTGTTTTACAACCAGCGCTACGGGGAGGTTATCGACAATGTCGACGCGACCGGCGACGATCCCGGTCGCTACTACACCCGCCCGGAGGAGTACCGGGAAATCTTGGCGGAATTGGCCGAAGGCCGGTGCGTGATGGACAGGCAGGTCGAAATCCGTACCCGCAATGGCCGCACCTTGTGGATGTTGGCGTCTTATATGCCGATCGTGTATCGGGACGAAGAGGCCGTGCTGGGCTGGTTCTACGACATTACCGAGCGCATCGAAGCACAGTGCCAGTTGACCCGGCAGTTGCAAGTGCAACGCGAAATCGAAGAGTCGTTGCGAATTGCCAACGCCGAACAGCGGGCGATTTTCGACTCGGCGTCGTCCGGCATTGCGCTGCTGCGCGTCGAGATCGTTTTGCGCTGCAATCGGCAACTGGAAAGCATCTTCGGCTACTCGCCGGGCGAATTGGACGGCCGCTCGACCCATTTGTGGTATGCCGACGACGAGTCTGACCGGATCGGCGGCGAGGCGGCCGACCGAGACATGCTGAACGGCGGCAGCTATAGGCGCGAGCAACAACTGCTGCGCCGCGACGGCAGTCTGTTCTGGGCGCGGGTGACGGCGCGGGCGCTGGACGGCGTCGATCCCGCCAACGGCGTTGTCGCTTTGGTGGATGACATCGGCATCGAACGCGAAGCGGCGGAGGCCTTGCGCAAGGCCAAGGAGCTGGCTGAAGACGGGGCCAAAATGAAGGCGGATTTCTTGGCGAATATGAGCCACGAAATTCGCACGCCGATGAATGCGATCATCGGTTTGAGTCATTTGGCCTTGAAAACCGAACTTAGCAGCCAACAACGCGACTACTTACAGCGCATCCAGGCATCCAGCCACCATTTGCTCGGCATCATCAACGACATCCTGGATTTCTCTAAGATCGAGGCCGGCAAATTAGCGGTCGAAAATATCGAGTTCGATCTGGAGAGGATGCTGGACACCGTGACCGGCCTGGTGCGGGGTAAGGCCGACGAGAAAGGCTTGGAGCTGATCTGCGACGTGGCGGAAGATGTGCCGATGGTGTTGATCGGCGATCCGCTACGCTTGGGGCAGGTGTTGATCAATTTCGGTTCCAATGCGGTGAAATTTACCGAACACGGCGAAGTATCCGTCGTGATACGCAAGGACCGGGATAGCGGGCGGGAAGTCAAGTTGCGCTTCGCGGTGCGGGATACCGGTATTGGTTTATCAGGTGAGCAAATTCACGCGCTGTTTCAACCGTTTCGGCAAGGCGATAGTTCGACGACGCGCAAATACGGCGGTACCGGCCTAGGATTGGCGATCTGTAAAAAACTGATCGAATTGATGGGCGGCGAAGTCGGCGTGGACTCGGAGCCGGGCCGAGGCGCGGAATTCTGGTTTACGGTGTGGTTGGGCAAGGGCAAGGAGCGATCCAAGCCGCTGGCCAGGCCGGATTTGCGCGGGAAGCGTTTGCTGGTCGTGGACGACAACGAAAACGCCCGCTCGGTGCTGGTGTCGTTGCTGACCGGCATGTTATTTTCGGCGGATCAGGCCGATTCGGCGGAAACCGCTGTCGCCGCGATCCGCGAGGCGATCAAGGTCGACCGACCGTATGAACTGATTTTCGTGGATTGGCAGATGCCGAAGACCGACGGCATCGCGTTAGCCGGTAACATTCTCGGCATGGGCCTGACTCCGCGCCCCAAGTTGATCCTGGTGACGGCCTACGATCGTCAGGAAGTGTTGGCGGGGGCGAGCGTGGCCGGCATCGACGAAGTACTGATCAAGCCGGTCAACGCTTCATCCCTGTTCGACAGCGTGATTCGAGCGCTGGCTGGCGGTCCCGCGCCGCAATTGGTTTCCGAGTCGATGCCGTTGCCGACTGCGGATTGCGCGGGGCGACTGTTGCTGGTCGAAGACAACGAAATGAATCAGCAGATTGCCCGCGAGTTGTTGCAGAGCTGGGGCTACCGGGTGGATGTGGCCGGCGACGGAGCGGAAGCGCTGACCAAATTGCGCGGCGACAGTTACGACGCGGTGCTGATGGACATGCAAATGCCGATCATGAACGGCGTCGAGGCCACTCGCGAGATTCGCAAAATCCCGGAATTGGTGGATTTGCCGGTGTTGGCGATGACCGCCAACGCGATGTCGCAAGACCGCGAGGAGTGCCTGGCGGCGGGGATGAACGACCACATTGCCAAACCGATCGAGCCGGACGATTTACTGGCCTTGTTAAAACGTTGGCTGGTGCGGCCGCCGAGACGGCCGCCCGAGCCGACGGCGCGCTCGCCGGTGCCGGAAAACGTGCCTGGCTTGGACAGCGCGGCCGGCTTGCGGCGCATGTTGGGCGAAACCGACTTCTATTTGGCCATGCTGAAAAAATTCGTCGAAGGTCAGGCCGACGCCGCGGAGGCGATCGGCGCGGCCTTGACCGGCGGCGATCGCGAGACCGCGCGGCGCCGGGCGCATACGTTAAAAGGCTTGGCCGGCAACATCGGCGCATTGCCGGTCGCGGAACTGGCGGAGCAATTGGAATCCCGTTTGCGCGGCGGCGAGGCGCTGGACGCATTCGCTCCGCTGTTGGCCGCTATCGGCGATCAACTCCAGGTGCTGTCGGCGGGTTTGCAACCCTGGTTGCCGGAAGAGGCGGCGGTGGAGGCGCCGCCGCCCGCCGCGGGCGAATTTCAGACTGCGTTAAACCGGCTGAAGGCGCTGCTCGGCGACGACGATGCCGAGTCCGGCGACTATCTGGCGGCAAATGCCCAGCTGTTTGCCGGCGCGTTTCCGCATCGGTTTGCCGAACTGCGCAAAGCTGTCGACAACTTCGAGTTTGCCAAAGCCTTGGCACTATTGAACGAAACCGACGCGGAAACGGAGTAGCGCCATGCGATCCAACGAACGATTGATACGCCCAACCGTGCTGGTAGTCGACGATACGCCGGACAATCTGGTGTTGATCAGTGGCTTGTTAAAGCCTTATTACCGGGTCAAGGTGGCGGGTAGCGGTCCGCACGGTTTAAGGATCGCCGCCGGCGACGGGCCGCCCGACCTGATCTTGCTGGACGTAATGATGCCGGAAATGGACGGATATGAAGTGTGCCGGCTGTTGAAGGCCGACGTTCGCACCGCCCAAATTCCGGTGATCTTTCTTACCGCAAAGACCGAGCAAGAAGCCGAACGATACGGCTTGGAACTGGGCGCGGTCGATTACATCGCCAAGCCGGTCAGCCCGCCTATCGTGTTGGCCAGGGTCAAGAACCATTTGGCTCTGAAGGCGGCCGCCGATTTTCTGCGCGATCAAAACGCCTTTCTGGAGAACGAAATACGGCGGCGTATCGCTGAAGTACTGGCCATTCAGGATGCCACGATACACGTCGTTACCGCGTTGGCGGAAACCCGCGATCCGGAAACCGGCAATCATATTCGGCGCACCCAGTTTTATGTGAAGGCGCTGGCCGAGGCACTGCTCAGCCAGCCGCGTTTTGCCGGGCGCTTGAACGAAGCCGATGTGGCGATTTTTTGCAAATCGGCGCCGCTGCACGACATCGGCAAGGTCGGCATTCCGGATCGGATTTTGCTGAAGCGCGGCCGGCTAACCCCGGATGAGTTCGAGATCATGAAAACCCATCCGGCGCTGGGTCGCGAGGCCATCGAACGCGCCGAACGACAATTGGGTATGCGGGTCGGCTTTTTGGACGCGGCCAAACAGATCGCCTACGGTCATCACGAAAAATGGGACGGTTCCGGTTATCCCCACGGCTTGTCCGGCGACGCCATTCCGATACCGGCTCGGATGATGGCCATCGCCGATGTTTACGACGCGTTAATCAGCCGGCGCGTCTACAAACCGCCGATGTCCCACGAATCGGCGTTGGCGACGATGCGCGAGCAGCATGTCGGTCATTTCGATCCGGACATGCTGGCCGAGTTTTTTCGGATAGAAGCCCAAATTCGGGAGATCGCCGAATGCTATGCGGACACCGATCGAGGTCCAGCCACAAATCCCCTTTGAAAATCAATGTAAAAATTCTTACAAATGGATTCCGGGGTTTGTGTCGTTGCAAACATTGCGCCGACCCTTTCCAACGGTAAATCGGGATTGTCGAAAAAAAGTTATTTAAAGTCATATGCTTATGGATATTTTAGAACTGGCATAGCCTGTGCTACCTCACTTCGTAACCCATCCAAGCGAGGTACTCATCATGGAATTGCCAGTATTAAACGAAACTCCCGCAGCCAGCGCAGGCGGCTGTTCTTCCCACTCTTGCGGTACGTCCGATGACCAATTAGGGCATTTGTCGGACGAGATTCGCTCCAAGGTGGAAAACCATCCGTGTTACTCGGAAGACGCTCACCACTACTTTGCCCGCATGCACGTGGCGGTGGCGCCGGCCTGTAACATCCAGTGCCATTACTGCAACCGCAAATACGATTGCTCTAACGAATCCCGTCCCGGCGTGGTTTCGGAATTGCTGACCCCGGAACAGGCGGTGAAGAAAACCATGGCGGTCGCGGCCAATATTCCGCAAATGACCGTGCTGGGCATCGCCGGCCCCGGCGACCCGCTGGCCAATCCGGAACGGACTTTCGAAACCTTCCGCCGCCTCAGCGCCGAAGCGCCGGATATCAAACTGTGCGTTTCGACCAACGGTTTGGCCTTGCCGGAATCGGTCGAGGAATTGTCCAAACACAATATCGACCACGTCACGATCACGATCAACTGCGTGGATCCGGAAATCGGCGCGCAAATCTATCCGTGGATTTTCTGGGAAAACAAACGGATCAAAGGCGTGAAAGGCGCGAAGATTTTGATCGAGCAGCAACAAAAAGGCCTGGAAATGCTGACCGCTAGAGGCATTCTGGTCAAGGTCAACTCGGTAATGATTCCAGGCGTCAACGACAAGCATTTGGCTGAAGTCAGCAAAATCGTCAAAGCCAAGGGCGCTTTCCTGCACAACGTGATGCCGCTGATCGCCGAAGCCGAGCACGGCACCTTCTACGGCGTGATGGGCCAACGCGGTCCGACCCAAGACGAACTGATGGATCTGCAGGATTCTTGCTCCGGCGACATGAATATGATGCGCCACTGCCGGCAATGCCGCGCCGATGCGGTCGGTCTGTTGGGCGAAGACCGCGGCGACGAGTTCACGATGGACAAAATCGAGGCGATGGAAATCGATTACCAGTCCGCGATGGAAAAACGCAAGGTCATCCACGAAGCGATTGCCGAGGAAATGCACAGCAAGCGTGCCGCCAAAGCTGAAAAAGCCGCCAGCCATGCCGACGAGCCCAAGCTGAACACCCGCCCGGTACTGATGGCCATCGCCACCAGCGGCCAAGGCGTGATCAACCAGCATTTCGGCCATGCTAAAGAGTTCTTGATCTACGAAGCTTCTCCTGACGGCGTGCGTTTCATGAGCCACCGCAAAACCGATCTGTATTGCAGCGGTGACGAGACTTGCGGCGACGGCGAAAGCGTATTGCAGCGCACGATCCGGGCGCTGGAAGGTTGCGAAGTGGTGCTGTGTTCGAAAATCGGCTACGAGCCTTGGGACATGCTGGAGCAAGCCGGCATCGTACCTAACGGCGAGCACGCGATGGAGCCGATCGAAGACGCGGTAATGGCGGTGTACAAGGAATTGGCCGCCGCCGGCAAGTTGGACGAGGTGAAAGACGACCAACGCGCAACCGCGTAACTACGGACCGGATTTACGCCGCGTACGCAAGCAAGGCTTGCGTACGCGGGTAACCCGCCCATTCAGCACACATTCGCCAAGAGGTGACGTCATGGCATTGAAAATTATTGAAACCTGCGTGAACTGCTACGCCTGCGAGCCTTTGTGCCCCAGCAAGGCAATTTATATGTCGGAATCGGCCGGGCATTTTAAAATCAACCCGCGCAAATGCACCGAGTGCGAGGGCGATTACAAAGATACCCAGTGCGCCAGCATTTGCCCGATCGAAGGCGCGATACTCGACGCGCAAGGCATCGCAATCAACCCACCCGGTTCGCTGACCGGTATCCCGCCGGAGCGCATGGCGGAAGCGATGGCGGAACTGCAAGCCCATTGACGGCGATGGCCATCGTCCATTTCTACGAGAAACCGGGTTGTTTGAACAACACCCGGCAGAAGCAGTTGCTTAACGCGGCCGGCCACGTGTTGGTCGTGCATGATTTGTTGCAGCATCCATGGGCCAAACAACCCGACCTGTTGAGGGCGTTTTTTGGCGAAATGCCGGTTGCCGAATGGTTTAACCGTAGTGCGCCGGCCGTCAAGCAAGGCTTGATCGATCCGGATAGTTTGGATGAAGGACAGGCGATCGCGTTGATGGTTGGGCAGCCTTTGCTGATCCGCCGGCCGCTGATGGAAGTCGACGGCACTCGGGTATGCGGCTTCGACGAAGCCCAGGTCGATCGCTGGCTAGGTTTGAAAATACCGTCCGGCAAGGATTTGGAGACGTGTCCTAGGCAGGCCCACGCCGAGGCGTGCAAGCCATGAACACCCTAAAGTTGGAAAACGATGACGGCGTTCCGGTAGCGGTGTCGTTATCGGAGCGGGTGCATTGGATAGGCGCTTTCGATCCCAATCTGCGTACCTTCGACATCATTCTGAAGACGGCCAACGGCACCAGTTACAACGCCTACATCATTCGCGGCAGCGAAGGTGTCGCGGTCATCGATACCGTGAAGGAAGGTTTTGCCGGCGATTTTTTCGCTCGACTGGAAAGCGTGGCCGATTATTCGGAAATCAAGGTCATCGTTCTGAATCATCTGGAACCGGATCACACCGGCGCTCTGCCGGAATTGATGCGGCGGGCGCCGCAAGCGCAGTTGTTCATCTCGCAAAAAGCGCAATCGATGTTGAAGGGGTTGCTGAAACAGAACGAGTTGAGCTTTACGCCGGTGTTGACCGGCGATTCGGTCTCGCTCGGCGACCGTAGTCTGGAGTTTTTGCACACACCTTACCTGCACTGGCCGGATACTCAGTGCACCTACGCCCCCGAGGAAGCTATCTTGTTTTCCGGCGACGTATTCGGTTGCCATTTTTGCGACAAGCGTTTGTACAACGATTGCGTCGGCGATTTTCGGTTCTCGTTCGAGTATTACTACGCGCACATCATGCGGCCGTTCAAGGAATACGTGGTACGCGCGCTGGAGCTGATCGAGCCGTTGCCGCTGACGCTGATCGCTCCCACGCACGGCCCGATTTTGCGCGACCGGCCGCAGCATTACATCCAGCGCTACCGGCAGTTGTCCAGCCCGGCCCTACATAACGAGCTCAGCCCCAATCAGAAGACTCTGCTGATTTTCTACATCAGTTCCTATGGGAATACCCGGCGCATGGCGGAAGCGATTTACCAAGGCGCGATGCAGGTCGAGGACGTGCGGGTATCGCTGTACGACCTGGAGGGCGGAGAAGTGGCGCCTTTCGTCGATTTGATCGAAGAAGCCGACGGCTTGGTGCTGGGTACGCCGACGATCAACGGCGACGCGGTCAAGCCGATTTGGGATTTGTTGTCCTCGCTGACCGTGGTCAATCTAAAAAACAAGTTGGGCGGGGTGTTTGGCTCCTACGGCTGGACCGGCGAAGGCGTGCGTCTGGTCGAGGACCGTCTGCGCGGCTTGAAATTGCGGGTGCCGATTCCCGGTTTGCGGGTGAAACTGATCCCGACCGACGACGAAATTTTGGAATGCAAAGCCTTTGGCTTGGAACTGGCGCAGGAATTGACCGGCGCCCGAGCCAACCGCACCGTGAATTTCGCCGATTTGGCCTGAAACAACATCGACGCGCGCCGCGTGGACAGGACCGTGTGAGTCTTGCCACCGATTGTCCCGCTTGTTGAGCAGCACAAGCGGTTTACCGAGTATTCGGCCGGAGCCCCTGGGTTTCGGCCGGGCCGATGCAAGGACGCATCGGTGGATCCACCGTCGAAAGGCGGTGGAAATCGGGGGGCCTTATCGGGCCTCCACAACGAAGATTCGTCAGATTAGGCGGTTTTCGGGATTATTTTCAATACCTTAAGGAGTTTTAGCAATGGCCAAAGCGACCATTACGTTCGAAGATATCAATGTCACTGTCACGGTTCCGGCCGGCACTCGAGTCATCGAAGTGTCTGAAAAAGTCGGGTCTGGGATTACCTACGGCTGCCGAGAAGGTGATTGCGGCACCTGCATCATGAAGGTGACTTCGGGCTGGAATCATTTGACCGAGCCATCGGTGCTGGAAGATAAGGTGCTGCGGGAAAACATGGCCGGCAAACACAATCGTCTGGCTTGTCAGGCGCAAGTGTTGGGCGGTCAAATCTCCGTCAAACCGGTGTAACCCACTTCACAGGAGGCAGACATGGCTTTAGTGACCTTTACCAGTCCCGAATATCGGGATAAAACCGTTTACGCGGTAGCCGGCAGTCACACTCAGACGGTGCTGAAACTGGCTTTGGAAAACAAGATTCCGATTAACTTCGAATGCGAAGACGGAGAGTGCGGTACTTGTTTAGTGCGGGTAACCAGTATCGACAAAAAAAATCAACGCATGGGCGGTCCGCTGACCGAGAAGGAAAAAACCGTGTTGAAAGAAGTCGGTAAGGTAACCGCCGAGGAGTTGGAAAAAATGATCGTCGACGATTTGCCATGCGAGTGGCGTCTGGCCTGCCAGATGATAGTCAGAGACGAAGACATCCGGGTCGAATACTAACTCGGTTAACCCCGGCCGGAGGAAAGTCGATGAGTTGCATACCCGTCCTAGCGTCGCCGGCGGAAGCCGATTTGGCGGCAAAAAACCAGTCCAGGCAGGCGATCCGCGACGATCTTTTGGCCCGTGCCAGCCCGACGCCCAATCGCGTCTGGCTGGCGCAAATTATCGCCAGTTGGGCGGTCGGAGACGGCGTGTTGCCGGACCGAATGGGCTTGGAGCCCGACGATTTCAAGCAGTTGCTGGCGCGGCATTTTTCCGGATATTCGTTAGCGGAAACGGCAGTGTCCGGTAGCGTGCTGGATTACGGTAGGATGCTGGAAAAACAGGATTTGGAAGTGTTGTTGCGGCAATTTGCCGTCGAAGCCGACGATCGGGAAATTTTGATCTCGTTGATCGTTTCGGCTTGCTTGGGCAGCGATCATCTTTGGCAAGATCTCGGCTTATGGTCGCGCAAGGACTTGTCCGATATGTTACGGCGGAATTTTCCGGAATTGGTGGCGCGCAACAGCAAGGATATGAAGTGGAAAAAGTTTTTATATAAGCAGCTTTGCGAGGCCGAAGGATTGTATGTCTGTCGGGCGCCCTCCTGCGAGGTTTGTCACGACTACCCACAGTGCTTTGGGCCGGAAGATTAACCGCTCTCGACGAGAAGAGTCGCTCTATTAAGATTTCGTTAAAATACTGGTTTTACCGGAATTATCACATTTTTAACTTATACTTGTGCTTTTTGCTTGGACGCCGGAGTTTTTCCGGAGGAATGGACAAATGCATTGGTATCGTTGGGCGCTTGTGGCGTTGCTTGGCATTGCGACGCTCGGGCATGCCGAAGAGTTGGACAAGCGGGCTTTGCGCGACCGCTATGACGAACTCAAGCAGCATTACGAAGGGTTAAAACGGCGCGGGTTCGATTTGCGAGTCACCGACGCTCAGGTGCAAGCCATCGAGCAAGCTCGCCAACACAACGATTTGCGCGGATTAGCCGCTGCTCTCTCCGAGCTGGACTCGACGTTTCAAACCCTCGAACAGCCCAAGCCCACCCAAAGCGACGCAGGCGCGCCAAGCGCTGCAATCCAGTCGCCGGTAGCGACCTCTCCGTTATCCACCAGTCCCGTCAAGGCGCAACGTGCCGTCATCAGAACGCTGGCGTCGAACGCCACGTTTCGCCAACTTCTAGCCTATAAGGGCAATCCCCGCCGTATCGATGCCAGCGGGGCGGCCGGGCGGAATATCGACGAGTTTTCCGATGTCGCGGCTCAGCGCGATGCCGGCTGGGTATTGGCGCTGGCTTTGGTGGAAGCAAATCCCGAATTGTTTGAAAAAGCGGCGCGGGCCGCGGAATTTGCGTTCGGCAAGCAAGATCCGAGCGGATATTTTCATAATGGCCAGGGTGCATCGCCGCGCACGGCGATCAATGCCGACACTTTTTTTCTGCAAGCTTACGGGCAAATGCTGTGGATACTGAAAGAGGATAACAGCCAGCCGGCCTATACAGCGCGCTTGGAAGCTTTGTTGCCTAAGGTCCGCCAGGCGATGGCTTGGCTTAGACAAAATACCGATGAAATGCTGCGCCAAGATGGTCACACCGCCAACCGGCTGGTGTTTGATGCGCTGGCATTTCAGTTGAACGGCAAATTGTTGGACGATCCTAGTTTGGTTGCGATCGGTAACGGATTTTTGCGCGACGTGGTGGCGGCTCAACGCGGCGATGGCGTATTCGTCGAAAAGGGCGGTCACGATAGTAGCTACCAGGCTGTCACATTGATGAATCTGCAAATTGCCTGGTCCTATTCCGACGATGCTCGTTTGCGCCAGCAGTTGTTCGACGCGGTGCGCTTGGGTATGGCTTGGTTGAAACCGCGTATTCTGACTAGCGGCGAAGTGTCGGCCGAAGGCAATACGCGTACCGGGCTGGGCCAGGAAAGTTTCTTCGGCAAGGTCAAGGAAATCAATTATGGCGAAGTTGCCTATTGCCTTTACTACTGGTCGGTGATCGCGGACGATGCCGAGGCGGGCCGTCTGGCCGACAGCGTGATGGCATTTGCGCTTAAGCACGGTTGATCTAAAGTTTTAGGGTGCGGAATCGGCAATTCCGCGTTTATGTTCTGTGGGGATGAGTTATTCGGGAAGAAAATGGAAAATACACTGAATTTTGCGTTATTGGGTTGCGGTCGGATTGCCTCTCGGCATGCGGAGGTACTGTCGGGACCCGTGGAAGGCGCTAGATTGGTGGCGGTTTGCGACGTCACCGAGGAACGGGCGGAATTGTTCGGCAGCAAATACGGCGTGCCGCACTTCACCGACCTGCACGAAATGATGGCGGCGATGGGCGACAAGATTGATGTGATCAACGTGCTGACGCCGACCGGTTGCCATGCTCAGCACGTGTTGGAAGTTGTTGAATACAAAAAACACGTAGTCGTCGAAAAACCGATGGCGTTAACGTTGGACGATGCCGAGGCAATGATCGAGGCTTGCGATCGTGCCCAAGTCAAACTGTTCGTCGTCAAGCAAAATCGATACAACGTGCCGGTGCAGAAGCTGCATCAAGCGATGAAGGCCGGGCGTTTCGGCAAGATTGCGATGGCCACCGCGCGAGTGCGCTGGATGCGCAATCAGGCCTATTACGATCAGGACGGCTGGCGCGGCACTTGGTTGTGGGACGGCGGCGTGTTTTCCAATCAAGCCAGTCACCACGTGGATTTACTGACCTGGCTGTGCGGCGACGTCGATTCGGTGTTCGCATACACCGCGCGTAGTCTGGTGGATATCGAAGTCGAGGATACCGGCGTCGCGGTGCTACGCTTCCGTAACGGCGCGCTGGGCGTCATCGAAGCCACCACGGCGGCCCGGCCGAAAGATTTGGAGGCGTCGATCAACATCCTTGGCGAACACGGTACTGTCGAGATCGGCGGTTTCGCCGTTAACCAGATGAAGACGTGGTTGTTCGAAGAGCCGACGCCCGACGACGAGCTGGTGTTGCAAGAGTTCAACCAGAATCCGCCCAACGTCTATGGCTTCGGCCATTTGGAATATTTGCGCAACGTGGTGCACGTGATCAATCACGGCGGCGGTGCGATGGTGGATGGTCTCGAAGGCTTGAAGTCGTTGCGCTTGATCAGCGCGATTTACGAGTCCGCCGCGACCAGTCGCGAAGTCTGGTTGCGCTTTCAGCCGACGCATAGTCGACTGGGCCGGGCGGAAATGCGCAGACGGAGCGACACGGCCGAGGATCTTCGTAAACCGCGCAAGTAACCCCTTCAGTTTTTCGACCCACGAGATTTTTAATTCATGTCCAATTCAGAAAATTCGCAGTCGTCGGCCAGCGTGGCGCCGACTGCCATCGTCCACCCCAACGTCAAGCTCGGCAAGAACGTCGTCATCGAGGATTTTTGCATCATCGGTTATCCGCCCAAGGGCTATCAGCCCGGCGAACTGGAGACCGTGATCGGCGACGATACCCATATTCGTTCGAACACGATCATTTACGCCGGCGCGGCTCTGGGTAGCCATTGCCATGTCAGTCATTACGTGTTCATTCGCGAGAATACCAACCTCGGCGATCATTGTTCGGTCGGCGTTAACGTCGTCATCGAGCACCACTGCCAGATCGGCAACAACGTGCGTCTGCAGGCCCAAGCCGGTTTGTGCGAATACACCGTGCTGGAGGACGATGTCTGGCTGGGGCCTAGAGTCATCACCACTAACGTGCCGCATCCGACTTGCGACAAAGCCAAGGAATGTCTGAACGGACCGGTGATCCGCCGCGGCGCGATTTTGGGCGCGGCCGTGACGGTCAGCCCGAATCTCGAAATCGGCGAACGGGTATTGGTTGGGGCCGGCAGTGTGATCACCAAATCGACCGAGGACGGCGCGATTTTGTTCGGCGTGCCGGCCAAGAAAATCGGCGAGGTCGAGGGCGTTAAATGCCAGTACGAGTTGATGCCGCAAAGTCCGTACAAAACCGACGGAGCCGCGCCGACCGATGCGCCCGCCCGTCGCGTGCCGTTTGCCGATCTCGGTGCCCAGTATCAGCGCCACAAACAGGAATTCCGTCTGGCGATGGATCGGGTGATTTTGAACAATCGCTTTATCAACGGTCAGGAAGTCGCCGAATTCGAGCAAAGTTTTGCCAGCTATTGCAAAACCGCTTACGCGATCGGCGTCGGCAGCGGTACCGATGCGCTGGAACTGGCCTTGATGGGCTTGGGCATAGGCCAAGGCGACGAGGTCATCACGACGCCGCACACCTTTATCGCGACCGCCGAAGCGATCGCCTTGTCCGGTGCCACCCCGGTATTTGCCGACATCGATCCGCTGACTTATCAAATCGATCCGGCCGCGTTGGAAAGCAAAATCACCGCCAAGACCAAGGCGATCATTCCGGTGCATCTGTATGGGCATCCGGCGCCGATGCCGGAAATTCTGGCGATTGCCAAAAAACACGGATTACGGGTTATAGAAGACGTGGCGCAGGCGCACGGCGCGACGATCAACGGCCAGACCGTCGGCGGTATCGGCGATGTCGGTTGTTTCTCGTTCTATCCCGGTAAAAACTTGGGGGCCTACGGCGATGCCGGCGCGGTGACCACCAACGATTCCGAATTGGCGGCCAGAATCGCCAAACTGCGCGATCACGGCCGTTCGACTAAATATTTGCATCAAATCATTGGCCGCAATAGTCGTTTGGATACCTTGCAAGCAGCGTTGCTCAACGTCAAACTCAAGCATTTGCCGAAATGGACCGCCAGTCGGCAGGCAGCCGCCGCCCATTATCAAGAAAAGCTGGCCGGTTTACCGTTAACGTTGCCGGCCGTCGCGGAAGGCTGCGAGCCGGTTTACCACTTGTACGTGGTGCGTTGCCAGGATAGGGACGGATTGTCCGCCTTTCTGAAAGCCAACGGCATCGACAGCGGCGTGCATTATCCGACGCCGTTGCATTTGCAGCCGGCGCTGGCTTACCTGGGCTACTCGGCCGGCGATTTTCCG
Source organism: Methylomonas sp. LWB (assembly GCF_001856095.1). NCBI lineage: Bacteria > Pseudomonadati > Pseudomonadota > Gammaproteobacteria > Methylococcales > Methylococcaceae > Methylomonas > Methylomonas sp. LWB. The sequence continues at coordinate 163,680 of NZ_MKMC01000067.1, read as the reverse complement.
CGTACCGAAGAGGCCGCCGCCAACATTTTGTCGTTGCCGATGTTCCCGGAAATCACCCGCGATCAGATCGATTACGTCGCGGCCACGATACAGCGTTTTTTCCAGGCATAAGGCGGCGACATGGCGGCTCCGGAATTATCCATTGTCACCTCGGCGTATAACGAGGTCGGTAACGTCGAACGCTTTCTGAGCGGGGCGTTGCAAGCTGTCGAAAATCTGGGCGTGTCGGCCGAGATCGTGTTTTTCGACGACGGCAGCACCGACGGTACCGGCGCGGCGGTGGCGGCCTTTGCCGGCCGCTCCGGCGACGTTCCGATCAAATTGGTCAGCCGGCCGCACAAGATGGGGATTACCGCGACGATTGTCGATACCTATCCCAACACCGCCGGCCGCTACGTGTGTCTGGTGCCGTCCGATCTGGAGTCCTTGCCGGAAGACGACATCCCGGTGCTGTACGGCGCGATGGACGACGAGACCGACGTGGTGGTCGGCTGGCGGAAGGACAGAGGCGACGGCAAATTGTTGGCTTCGAAAATCTACAATTGGATCAACTGGTACTTGTTTGGGGTGCGCTTGCACGACATGAACTGGATCAAGTTGATTCGCCGCGAAAAGCTGAGCGATTTGCGGCTGCGTTCCGATTGGCACCGGTTTTTGGTGCCTATCCTGGCGCAGAAACGCGGCTGCCGGTTCAAGGAAGTGGTTACTCAGTGGCATCAACGCCGTTACGGCCGATCCAATTTTGGACTCAAGCGTTTTTCGATCGCTATCGCCGATCTGGTGACGGTTAAATTATTGCTGGCTTACGGCGATCGGCCCTTGCTGTTTTTCGGTTATTGCGCGGTAGCGGCGCTGGCGATTGCCTTGCTCGGTCAGGGTGTGCTCGGCGGTGTCGCGGCGACCGGATTGGCGTTGACCAGCGTGTTATTGCTGGCCATTGGCGCCGCCGTCGAATTCATTTTAAAAACCGGAGATCGCTAAACCATGAAAGTGTGCATGATGACTTCGGTGTATGCGCTCGGCGAAGACGACCGTAACGGTTCGTTTTTGGTCGAGTGCAACCGATACATGACCGAGCGCGGTTACCGGGTCGAGGTGTTCGCGCCCAGCTACGAAGGCCGGGAAAACCATAGCGTGCAAGGCGTGCCGGTTTACCGCTTCCGTTATTTTTTCAAGCGCTTCGAAAATTTGACCCATTTTCAGGGCGCGCCCAACCGGATTCGCAATCCGCTGTATTTGTTCGTGGCCGGGTTTTATATTCTGTCCGGTCTGGTCCAGGCGATCGGATTTTGCCGGCGCGGCAATTACGATGTTATTCACGTCCATTGGCCGTTCCCGCATGGGATCTGGGGCTATTTCGCGGCGATGGCGCATCGCACGCCCATCGTGCTGACGTTTCACGGCGCCGAACTGCTGCTATCCAAGAAGTTTCCGTTCGTCGCCTATTTCATTCGCCATGCGGTCAGGCACGCCCAGGCCTTGATCTGCAATTCCAACTATACCGCCGGACAGCTCGCGGCACTGACCGGGGTTCCGGTGGCATCGATACACGTGATTCCGTTCGGCGCCACTGTCGAGATCAAACCCGTCGAGAAAAACCGCGCCAAGCCGGTCAAGGACGTGTTGTATGTCGGCCGTCTAATCGAGCGCAAAGGTGTCGGCTATTTGCTGAATGCGTGGCCGGACATCGTCAAGCACACCCAAGCGCGCTTGCATATCGTCGGCGACGGCGACAAGGCGGCCGAGTGGAAGGCCTTGGCCCAAACGCTTGGTATCGAAGCCAGCGTCAGCTTCCACGGCGTCGTGACCAACGAGCAATTGGAACAATTGTATCGCGAGGCCGACGTGTTCGTGTTGCCGTCCATTGTCGATAGCCGGGGCGACACCGAGGGTCTCGGCATTGTGTTGGTCGAGGCCTTGGCTTACTTGACGCCGGTGGTGGCTTGCGATGTCGGCGGCATCTCCGACGTGATTCGCGATGGCGAAACCGGCTTGCTGGTGCCGCAACGCGACGCCAAGGCGCTGACGGATGCGGTATTGAAAGTACTCGAAAACCCCGAATTGGCCGAGCGTTTGGTCAATGCCGGAGCGGCCCACGCGAGGACATATTTCGATTGGCGGCGTATCATAGACGCCTTGTCTAACGTATATGGTTCGGTTACTCGTGAAAAGTCCTAAACCACTATCGATACTATCCGGCGTTTCCGGTTGGTTTTGGCTTTACGTCGGCCTAATTCTGCTGGGCGCATATTTGTTGTACGCGGCGATCGTGCCAACCTATAAATCGCCCAATTCCCGCTTGTGGAGCTCGGCGATGGGTTATCCGGCCATGTTGCGCAAAATGAACGCGGAGATTCCAGTCGAAACCGCGTTGCCGAGCCAGCGGGAAATGGTTAAGACCGTGTCGGCGGCCGGTGAAATCGGCTTTTTGCACGAGGTGCCGATCAATATCGAAGTCGCCAGTATCGTGACCGATGTGTATGTGGAGAGCGGCGCGAAAATCAAGGTCGGCGATCTGTTGCTACGTCTGGATAACGGCGGCAGTCCGACCCGTTTAGCTCGTTTGGATGTCGAGGACAAACGCAATGCCTACGAAAAGGCCCGTCGCGATTATTTGCGGGAAAAAGAGGCCTTCAAAAGCGGCATCATCGCCCAAACCGATTTGGCTCAGTACGAAGCAGACATGAATCAGGCCCGAATCGAATTGAATAAGGCGCAGGAAAGTTTGAGCCAATCGTTCGAGTCGCGCAGCAAGAACATCTTCGGCGACGCCAAGCAAAGCAGTCGCGGCGCCAAGACCGACATCCTGTCGCCGATCGACGGCGAAGTCGTCCAGGTGGCGACCTATGCGGGCGAGAACATCCTCGGTCCGAAGAACGGCTTGATGTCGCTGGGCGACACCTTGATGTTCAAGGCTTCGGTCGATCAGCGCTATTTTTCGACGATACAAGCCGGCAATCGGGCGGAAGTTTATTTGCAGGCCTATCCCGATAAGCCGTTCGCCGCCAAGGTGATTAAAATCGACAACTTCATCGCGGTCGCCGGCAAGGCCGACGCGACAGTCCCCTATACGTTCAACGTTTGGTTGGAATTGGAGGGGGTGCCGACCGAATCGATACCGCTGGCGCGTGGTATGAACGGCTATTGCCGCTTCGATTATCCGTTTCAGGCCCTAGCGATACCGGAAAAAGCCTTGCTGAATTATTCCGGACAGCGCGGCGTCGTCATGACGGTCAATGCCGAGCGGCGTTTGGAATTGAAGCAGGTCACCTACAGCGCCAGCATGGATGGCATGGTAGCGATTTCGTCCGGGCTCGGCGAGCGGGAGCGCGTGGTATTGAGCGGACAAGTTGGTTTGCAATCCGGCGATAAAGTCAAATTTGAAGAATGATGAATAGAAAATCGGCGAAGATGAGTGTCGAAGCCTCGAACGAGGCGGAGATCGGCGATAGACGTCTAGACAAAACCGGAGCCAGAAGCCGCGACTGGATTCGGGCTTGGCTGATCGGTGCGGCGATGACCTGCGCCGGTATGTCCTCGGCTCAGGCGTGGCCCTATGGCGACGATGCGGAAGCCGACAGCGGCGAAGTCGCCGCGCCGGCATTTTGCGAAGGCATACCGCGCCAGTCGGTCGGTCGCTTGAGCTTGCCGGGCGCGATCAAAATGGCGTTGTGCCACAACCCTTCGGTCGTTAAAGCGCGTCGCGACGTGCGGTCGGCGCGTTTGAACTACGACGCCGAGGACGCCAAATACGCGTCCGAGGTCGAATTCACCGTCAATGAAAGTTACCAGTTCGGCGATACCAGCCAGATCGAAAATGTGGTCAACGTCGACCCGGCCAATCCGACCTCGATCCGTTCCAATTCGGAACGCACCTATATGAGTCTACGCTGGACCGCGCCCTGGTGGTACAAATCCGAATTCAAGTACGAGGCAGCCAAGAGCCGCTTGGGTATACAGTTAGCCGAGGCGCGTTTGAACCGTACCGAACAGGATGTGATGTTCTCGGTTTATAAGGCCTATCTGGCGGCGCTGGTGCAGAAACATAAGCTGGATATCGAGACTCGCAAACTCGAGGCGATCAGCGACCAGAGCAAAACCCAACAACGCAATTTCGAATTGGGGCGCGCTTCCGAAGTCGGCGTCGTGATCGAGGAAGGCAATTTGCTGAATCAGCAATTGACCGCCGGCGACACCCGCGAGGCGATGGATACCAAAATGAACGAGTTGCTGGGCTGGCTGGATATCAAGAATGCCACCGGCGTGGAATTGGACGACTATCCGCTGGAGCCGGGCAAGAGCGATGTTCACGCCTACGATATCGACCGGGCCTTGCAGTTCCAAACCCAGGAAGTCAATATCCAGATAGTTCAACAAGCGGTCGAAATCGACAAGCACGAAGATGTCTGGAAACCCACCGTCTCGACCTGGGCCGGTTACAGTCCCTACATCAAGTCGGTCGGTACTTCGCAATCCAGGGAAATCAACGACTTGGTGACCGTGGGCGTGGAAGTGCAAGTCGAGTTGCCCAATTTCGAGGCTCGCGATGCCGCCGTTAAGGTGGCCTCTCACGACAAGACCATGTTGGACGAGCAATTGCGCGGCGCGATCGACGATACCCGCAGCCAATCCAGGCAATTTCAAAATAAATTAACCAAATTGACCGAGCAGATCGAACTGCTGGACAAATTGCGCAAGGTTCAGGAACGCCGACTGGAAGCCGGCCGGAAAAGTGTGGAGCTTGGCACGATGAACCCGATGGAATACCGGAATCTGGAAAGTAATCTGGATGCGACCCAAACCCAGCGCTTGGATAAATTGTTCGATTATCTGGTGGCGGAAGCCGAGTTGAAACATCTGCACGGCATCGACGTGCTCGCTAACATTCGTTGACAACGACAATACCGGAGGATTCGCGGTCGACAGATGTTGGCGTGGCCGACGCGCTGAGAAAAGCAGCGCCGCCGCGCGCCCCGACTTGCGTGATTGCGTTTTCTTGTTAGCTAGGGCGACAAGACTTGCGCCGTCGGATCGGTGTTTTGCTCGACCAGCGACCAACCACCCCCTAAAGCTTTATACATTTGTATTTGAGCGGTCAACACATCCAATCTTGCTTGGACGCGGTTGTTTTCGGTGCTCAGGTAACTGCTCTGCGCATTCAACAATGCTTGGAAATCCACCGCGCCCAAACGGTAACGGTCCTCGGAAATCCGGTAAGCCAACTTGGCCTGCTCCGCGGCGCTTTGTAGGGCTTGCAGACGGCGGCGGCTGTTGGCGAAGGTCGCGGCGGCGTCCTCGACTTCCTTGAAGGCGGTCAACACGGTTTGTCGGTAGTTTTCGATCAACTCGGCATTCGCGGCTAATGCGTAGTCCAGAGCGGCTTCCAAGCGCCCGCCTTGGAACAGCGGCTGGGAAAGTCCGGCCGCCAGACTCGCCGCCACGCCGGCCGGTTGCGGGTTGGCAAGCACGCTGCTTAGGCTTAACTGCAACTTCGGATAAAACGCGGCGCGCGCCACGGCGATATCGGCATTGGCGGCCACCAGCTCCATTTCCAATTGACCGATGTCCGGTCTTCGCTGTAATAGGTCGGCGGGCTGCGAGGCGGGAATGCTCGGTGTCGCCAGATCGGCGAATCGCGCCGGCGCCAAGTGTAAATGTTGCGGCGGGTGGCCGAGTAAAATCGCCAAACTGTTTTCCGCCAGCGCTTGTTGCTGGATCAGCTGGTCTAGGCTGGCGCGGGCATTGGCATGGGCCGTGCGTTGCTGGGCCACTTCCAGTTCGTAGGCGGCGCCGGCTCGTTGGCGAGCTTCGACGATAGTCAAGATCGCATCGACCGTTTCCAGGAAATCGGCCGCGATTTGCCGGCGTTCTTGGAGGGCCAGCAGGTTGAAATAGGTCAGGCCGATGTCGGCCATTACGACCAGCCGTAGCGCGTCGCGGGCGAACAGCTGGCTCAGCACGCGAGCGCCGCCGGCGTCGCGCTTGGCCCGATTGGCGCCCCACAAATCCACCTCGTAAGCGATGTCGATTTGGCCGCTGGTTTTCTGGCTGTCGCTCAGTTCGTTGCGGCTGTCGCTGAAGTTGCCGTCCAACGTCGCACTGGGCCAGAGGTCGGCACCGGCGATTCTGGCTTGAGCGCGCGCTTGCGCTATCCGTTGAACGGCCGCGGCCAAATCCTTGTTGGCGGCCAAGGCTTCGCCGATCAAATGGTTGAGTTGCTCGCTGGAGAAAGCTCGCCACCATTGCTCATCGATATCGGCCGGATCGACCGCGCGCGCTTCCCGCCAATGCGTCGGCGTTTCGGCGCTGGGACGTCGGTAGTCGGACAACAGGTTGCAGCCGGCGTTCAGGCTTAGTAACGCAAGTAGGAGCGCTGGATGTCGGGCTTTCTTGGTCATTCCGCCGCCAAGGCCACGACCGGATCCAGAAAGGCGGCCTTGCGGGCCGGTAGGTAGCCGAATAACACGCCGGTACCGAAGGCGCAGGAAAAAGCGAGGATCGCCGGCAGCGGCGAAAACAGCACCGCCATCTCGAAGTACTTCAAAACGTAACCGGCGGCAAATCCCAGCAACACGCCCATAAATCCGCCCAAGGTACAGACCACCGCGGCTTCGGTGTTGAATTGCAACAAAATATCGCGGCGGCGGGCGCCGGTGGCAATACGGATACCAATTTCGCGGGTGCGTTCGGTGACGCTGACCAACATGATGTTCATGACGCCTATGCCGCCGACCAGCAAGGAAATAGCGGCGACAATGCCTAGCATCAAGGTAAAGGTATTCTGGGTTTCGGTGGCCGATTCGATAATCGAGGCCATGTTGCGTATCCGGAAATCCTCGGTCTGGTGACGGGCGATCAGCAAATCGGTGATCGCTTGTTGGGTGGCGTCGATCTTAACGACGTCCTCGACCCGCACCGTGACGCCCCCCAGATACTTCTGGCCGAACAAACGGGTCAGGCCGGTCGTAATCGGCACGAACACCGCGTCGTCGCGGTCGCTGCCTTGGGCGTCGGCACCCTTGGTTGCCATTACCCCGATCACTTCGAACGGAATATTGCCTATCATCACGAAACGGCCCAGCGGGTCTTCGCCTTCGGCGAACAACAGTTTGCGTACCGTTTCGCCCAATACCACCACCGGTGCGTAGCGCCGCTGGTCGCGCTCGTCGAAAAAATCGCCAAGCGCGATCGGCCAGTCGCGTACCCACGGCATGCTGGACGCGACGCCTTGCACGCTGGTCGCGTAATCGACGCTAGCGTAACGCACGGTCATCCGGCCGTTGCGTTCCGGCGCGGCCGATGCGACGTTGGCCAGTTCCGCGATCGCGTCGGTATCGGCGAGTGTCAAGGTGGCCACGTCGCCGCCACCGCGAAAGCCCGGTAGGCCGGGGCGGATCGATAGGATGTCGGTGCCCATCGCCCGCATTTGCTCCAGCACTTTTTCCTGGCTGCCTTGGCCGACCGCCAACATGGTCACGACGGCGGCGACGCCGATGACGATGCCCAGCAAGGTTAGCGCGGTGCGAAACAGGTTGACGCGTAGCGAGCGTAGCGCGGTCTTGGCTGCTTCGCCCAGTTCCGCCGCCAGCCCTGCGCCGCCGATGCCGGGGTGCGCCGGCGGCGGCACGGCCGAACCGCCGATATGAGCTTCCCCGTCGCCGACGATCTTGCCGTCGGCGATATGAATCACGCGTTGCGCATGGGCCGCGATTTTTTCGTCGTGCGTGATCAACAATACCGTGCGGCCTTCGGCGTGCAGATTGCCGAGCAGACTCATCACCTCCATGCCGCTGTGACTGTCCAGCGCGCCGGTCGGTTCGTCGGCCAGAATCACCGGCGGGTCGTTTATCAAGGCACGGGCGATTGCGACCCGTTGCTGCTGGCCGCCGGAAAGTTGCATCGGTCGGTGCTCGCCACGCTCGGCCAGACCCAGTTTGCTTAACAGCTGCAAGGCGCGTCGTCGGCGTTCGAGCTTCGGTAGGCCGGCGTAGAGGGCAGGTATCTCGACGTTTTCGGTGGCGGTGGCGGTATTCAGCAAATTGTAGCGTTGGAATACGAAACCGAAGCTATCCCGCCGTAGCGCGGCCAGTTGGTCGGGGTCCAGGTCGGCCACGTCGCGACCGAGCACCCGGTAAGCGCCGGCGTCGGCGCGGTCCAGGCAGCCGATCAAATTCATCAGCGTCGACTTGCCCGACCCGGACTGGCCGACGATCGCGACGAATTCGCCGGGCCAAATCGTCAGCGAGACGCCGTCCAGCGCTCGAACCGTGGCGTCGCCGTTCGGATAGACGCGCTGAATGTCGGTCAGTTGCAGCAATGGCGTCTGATTCATAGGCGCGGTACTCCGGGCGCCGCGTTCGGACCGAGCGGTCCGGGGTCCTTACGGCGGTTTTT
>NZ_MKMC01000067.1:0-155241 GCF_001856095.1 Methylomonas sp. LWB | reverse complement strand
CCGCCAGTCCGGCCCGAACTTCGGCGAAACGGCGATTGCGCAAGCCGATTTGGACGACTTTCTCGCCGCCGTCCGGGCCGGCGACCTTGACGCGATAGGCGTCTCCCAAGTCGCTGTCGTTGCGGCGGTCGCGGGCGCCGAGCACGTTGATCGGTATTAGCGGGACTTGCTCGGCCTTGCCCAGCACGAAAAACATCTGGGCGCTCATGCCGGTCATCAATTGCCGGTCGCGGTTGTCGACATCGACCAACACGTTATACAGTACGACGTTGTTGATGACTTCCGGCGTCGGCAGTATTTGCCTGACCGTGGCTTGCCAACGCCGCTCGCCCGAGCCCATCGTCGTGAAATATACCGCCATGGCCGGGCGGAGCCGCATCACATCGGCTTCGGCGACTTGGGCGCGTACCGTCATCGTGTCCAGTTTCGCCAACTGCAGGATCATCGGCGTGGTTTGATTGGCGTTTAACGTTTGGCCCTCGCGGGCCTTTTGATCGACCATCGTGCCGGCCATCGACGCGTAGATTTTGGTGTATCCCAAATTGGTTTTATCGCCGTTCAGCGTCGATTGCAATTGCTCGATTTGCGCTTCCAGCGCCGCGACGGTGGCGTCGGCGTTTTTCAACGTGAATTCGCTGTTTTGAAAATCCTGGACGCTGACGCCGTGGCTGACCAGCAATTCCCGGTTGCGTTCGTATTGCTGACGGGCGAACAGTGCTTGCGCTTGTTGACCGCGCAATTGCGCTTGCAGGTTCTTGATATTGGCTTCGTCGGCGGCGACCCGAGCCGCGTAAATTCGCGGATCGATCTGCGCCAGTAGTTGGCCGGCCTCGACATTGTCACCGATTTTGACTTGGATTTTTTGTAACTGACCGGTGACTTGGGCGCCGACATCCACGTATTCCTTGGGCTCGAGTTTGCCTTGAGCGGTGACGGTTTCCTCAATGTCCCCGAGCGTGACGGTCGCTAACGCGGGGCGGTCGGCATCCGTGGACTTATTAGTGGGCGTCAGCCAGCGATAAGCCGCGATCGCGGTAGTCAACAGCAACAGCAAAATGATCGCGGGCCGACGTTGACGGCTACGGTTATTCTCCGGGTTTGGCGGCATGGCAACGGTATCGGTTGATTACGGTTGGTACTAGTAAACATTCCGACCGGCAGTAGTGGCGATGGCTTCGACAGCGGTAGGTGGGTAAATCTTCCCGAGCCTGAACAATTCGGCGGCGGGATCGCGGCTCGCTAGTGAGCCGGTGTTCAGTTTAGGTGTTGCGCGGACGCTTGGCAAGACGGTCGAGCCGTAGCTGGGTGTAAAGCTTGGTAAAGGTGGGCGAAAATCATTGGCGCGGTCAACGCGCCGTTTCGAACTCGAGTGGGATGGGAGGAGTCTTCACTCCGTCATTAGGGTGGGGGCGGTCCCTTGCGACGGCCGCCCCTCTTTGGAGTAGCGACTAACCCGTTAGCCGGCCGAACGTGCGGATCGCGAGCGTTTCATGGAACCGACAGCCAGCAATCCGGAGAACATCAGCAGTCCGGAAGCGGGCAACGGCACTTGGCTGACCAGCGGTGTTTGAGTCAGGCTGACCGCGCCGGCACCGACGAAGGTCAGACCGGTTACGAAGGCTTGCGGATTGTTGGGATCCAGGCCCGCGCTGACTTCGATGCCCAGAATTCGGAAGCGGCTGACGCCGCCGGGTTCGAAGAAGTACTCAATGCCTGCGGTCAATGCCGCCGCGAACACGTACTCCGTATTCTCCCAAAGGTACAGATCGTAAATTCCGTCCCCGAGATTGGTGGGCAACAGAACGGAAGCAATGTTGGGACCGGATGTGACTTCGTAGTCGTAACCGACCGCTACCTCAGGGTCGATAAAGATGGGTTGTTCCGGCTGAACATTGAAATCGAAGACAAAAGAGCCGTCTACGACAACCGGCAACAACGGGTTGGACGGCGTTGCGCCGGGCGTCAAACCGTTGCGGATGCTGAACGACCAGAAGCCGGGATCGCCGTTGACGACATTGGTGTTATTGGCAATATCGAGAATATCGCTGGTGAACGAACCCGGCAGCGTGAAGTAATTGACGTTGTCGCCGGCGTCGAAACCGGCTTGCGCGGGGGTGCCGCCTAGGCCGTTGTTGCCGTTGCTGGCGTCGCCGGTGGTCCATTCCAGCCGGTCGTAGCGAAATTCGACGTCGAAGTCGCCGTTTTGCTGGTTGCGCAACACCAGTTGGAAGTTATTGGTTTTGTCGGCGTGTTCGCTGTAGTAACCGACGTTGTTCCAGGTGACGATGGTCGTATTGCTGTTCGGCGCGCCGACGTAAACGTTGCCGCAACCGTCGCAACGCGTATCGACATCGGCCCAATAGGGCGCGATCATCGGTTGTTCGGAGATCGGGAAACTGCTGGGCGTGAATTCGGATAGCGGCGACTGAAACGTGATATTGCCGTTGTTGTTCACGTAAAAGTTGTTGAACACGTTTCCGTAAAAATTAACGGCAAACGGCAGATTCAACATCGAACTCGATTCGTCATCGTTAGGGGTCAGGGCTATCTCGCCGAATGTGCCGTCCGCCAGCGTCAACAACGAAACGGCGTTTGCCGAACCGGGTACCGCTAACGTCAGGGACAGAATTCCGCCGACTATCAGTGCTTTCATTCCACTCTCCTTGCTGCAATTGTGATGGACTGGTGTCGCGCAAGTGTTTGCTCCCGATTGTTTTCCAGCTCTTCGCCTTGTATTTATGACAATCGTGTGACAATTATTGCGACGGTTCCATTCTATCGAGCGAAATTTTGTGATGTCAATCAAAATTTTTGATAGAAACTCGGCTGGCTGGCTAGGTGCGCGCTGCGGCAAGCGGTTCCGGTAAGCCTGCATTGGATGTTGACGGTGCGCGCGGACATTTCCGCATTCGTCCGGCCGGACGCTACACTTAATAGGTATCCCGTTGGCACAATTATCGCTTTTACTGGGACAATAGCGTTTTTCACCGGCAAGCGACAAAAATATGACGGACAAATACGGCATCGACAGTCATAAATTGGTGTACCACCCCAAGCGCGTCGCTCAATGGCTGGACGGCAGGCAGGACTGGGAACTCGCCAAATCGGTCTACCCGATCTACATGGAAATCTCGCCGGTCGGTGCCTGCAACCATCGTTGCACTTTTTGCGCGGTCGATTACATCGGCTATCAGGCCAAGCGATTGGACGTCAACATTCTGGCGGATCGTTTGGCCGAGATGGGCCGGTTGGGCGTCAAAAGCATTATGTACGCCGGCGAAGGCGAGCCTATGCTGCACAAGGAGATCAACGAAATCGTCAAAGCCACCGTGGATGCCGGTATCGACGTGTCGTTCACCACCAACGGCACCCTGATGAACACTAAATTTATCGAGCAATCGTTGCCGCTGACTTCGTGGATTAAAGTCTCCTTGAACGCCGGTAGCGCCGAGAACTACGCGGCGATACACCGTACCAAGGCGGCCGATTTCGACTTGGTGCTGAACAATTTGCGAGCCGCCGTCGCGCATAAACGCGCCTATGGCCTGACTTGCACGCTAGGCGCGCAGATTTTGCTGTTACCCGAAAACCGCGGCGAAATCGCCATTTTGGCCGGGATTTGCAAGGACATCGGCCTGGATTATCTGGTGGTCAAACCCTATTCCCAACACCTGTTCAGCGAGACTCGGCTCTACGAAAATCTGCGCTACGACGATTTGCTGGGCATGGCCGAAGAACTGGCGGCCTTTAACGGCGACGGCTTCAACGTGGTGTTTCGCGAACAAACCATGAAAAATTACAGCCAGTCGGACGAGCAACGTTACCAAACCTGTCACGCCACGCCGTATTTTTGGGCCTACATCATGGCCGACGGCGAGGTTTACGGCTGCAGCGCCTATTTGACCGACTCGCGTTTTGCCTACGGCAATATTGCCGAACAAAGTTTTCAGGCGATCTGGGAAGGCGACAAGCGCCGGGCGAACTGGCATTACATCGGCCACGAACTGGACATTCACGAGTGCCGCAAGAACTGCCGGATGGAAGCGGTCAATCAATATTTGGACAAACTGGCCGACAACCAACCCGCCCATGTCAATTTCATTTAAGGACAAATCATGAAGGTTATTGTTACCGGCGGCGCCGGGTTTATCGGCAGTCATCTCAGCCGCGAGCTGTGGCGCCTGGGCCATTCGGTCCAAGTCATCGATAGCCTGATCGGCGGCCGCAAGGAAACCATCGCCGATTTGCTGGGCCAGGACCGCTTCGCGTTTCAACAGGCAGACATTCGGGAATTTGCCGCCATCGCACCCTTATTCGACGGCGCAGATTGGGTGTTTCATCTGGCCGGTTTGGCCGACATCGTACCCTCCATCGAAAAGCCGCGCGCCTATTACGAAACCAATGTCGACGGCACCTTCAACGTACTGGAAGCTTCCCGCGCCGCCGGGGTCAGGCGTTTTGTCTACGCCGCTTCGTCGTCCTGCTACGGCCTGGCCGAACAGTTCCCAACGCCGGAAACCGCGCCGGTCAAGCCGCAATATCCCTATGCGCTGACCAAATATTTGGGGGAAGAATTAGTGCTGCACTGGGCGCAGTTGTACGGCCTGCCGGCGCTATCGCTGCGCTTGTTCAACGTCTACGGCCCGCACGCCCGCACCACCGGGGCTTACGGCGCGGTGTTCGGCGTGTTTTTGGCGCAAAAGCTCAACGGCAAGCCGTTTACCGTGGTCGGCGACGGCACCCAAACCCGCGACTTTACTTACGTCACCGACGTGGCCAATGCCTTTATCGCCGCCGCCGAGTCGGGCTTAGCCGGCGAAGTGATGAACGTCGGCAGCGGCGGCACTTACAGCGTGAATCAATTGGTCGGCTTGTTGGGCGGCCCGGTGGAATATATTCCCAAACGACCCGGCGAGCCGGACTGCACCTTCGCCGACACTTGCAAGATTCGCGAGAAACTGGGCTGGCAACCGCAAGTCAGTTTCGAACAAGGCGTCGCCAACATGCTGGCGCACATCGATTATTGGCGGGAAGCGCCGCTGTGGACGTCGGCGTCGATCGCCGACGCCACCGCCGATTGGTTTAAATACCTGGATAAATAGGAGGTCGCGATGCCATTAGTACAAGCCGCGGGACAATTCGCCGAACTGATGGCGGGCTGCCGTTTCAACGCGGCGGACGGGGCTGCTTTGGACGGCGAAGGCGTTGTAGCCGACGTTTTGTCCGAATTCGCGCGGGTCAAGCAGCAACAGGCCAAAGTCATCATTTTAGGTAACGGCGGCAGCGCGGCGATAGCCAGCCATGTCATCACCGATCTGCGTAATGTCGGCGGTTTGTGCGCGTTGACCCTGCACGAAGCCGCGCCGCTGACCTGTTTTACCAACGATTTCGGTTACGAACAGGCTTTCGCCAAGCAAGTCTCGGCCTTCGCTTATCCGGACGATGTGCTGATCGCGATCAGCAGCTCCGGGCAGTCGGCCAACATCGTCAACGCGGTGGCGGCGGCCAATGCCAAGGGCTTGGCGGTGCTGACCCTGAGCGGTTTCAAGCCCGACAATCCGTTGCGCCGGTTAGGGCGCTGGAACGTCTGGCTGGACAGCAACCATTACGGCATGGTCGAGTTGGCGCATTTGTTCGTGCTGCACCACATTACCGATCAATTGATTAAAAAGTAGGCTTATGTCCACGTCCAAAATCGTCTCGATCGAGCAACTGGCCCAGCGTTCCGCCGAATTGAAGGCGGCAGGCAAAACCGTGGCGCTGTGTCACGGCACTTTCGATTTATTGCACATCGGCCATATCCGCCATTTACAGGCCGCCGCGCGCGAGGCCGACGCGCTGCTGGTCAGCGTCACCGCCGACGAATACGTCAACAAAGGTCCCGGACGGCCGGTGTTCAACCAATATTTGCGCGCCGAAAACATTGCCGCGCTGGCTTGCGTGGATAGCGTGGCGATCAACCATGCCGTGACCGCCGTCAACGTGCTGGATGCGGTCAAGCCGGATTTGTACGTCAAGGGCAGCGACTACAAGAGCACCAGCGACGATTTGACCGGCAATATTCAGCACGAGCAGGACGCGGTCGAGCGCCACGGCGGCAAGGTGTTTTTCACCGACGAACTGACCTCCAGTTCCACCCGTTTGCTGAACGAATATTTCGAGGTGTTCTCGCCGGAAATTTCCGCCTATCTGGACGAATTCAAGGAACGGATTTCGGCCAACGCGATGATAGAGCAGCTGAAAGGTTTGCAAGGCCTGAATGTGCTGGTGGTCGGCGAGGCCATCGTCGACGAGTACCATTACACCTCGGCCTTGGGCCAGTCCGGCAAGGGCAACGTGTTTTCGGTCAAATACAACGACTACGAACGCTTCGCCGGCGGCGCGATCGCGGTCGCCAACCACGTGGCCGAGTTTGCCGGCAACGTGACCTTGTTGTCCGGGTTGGGCGCGACGAAAAGCCACGAAGACTTCATCCGCACTAATTTGAATCCCAACATCGATCCGGTGTTTTTCTTTAGCCAGGATCGGCCGACCATCGTCAAGCGCCGCTACGTCGATGCCGACATCGCCAAGTTGTTCGAGGTGTATTTTTACAACGACGCCCCGTTGCCGGTGGAAGTCAACCGCAAGATCGTGGCCTGGCTGGAACGGCATTTGCGCGATTTCGACGTCGTGATCGTGCCGGACTTCGGCAACGGTTTCATTTCCGGCGACATCGTCGCGGCCTTGTGCGCCGGCGCCAAGTTCCTGGCCGTCAACGCCCAAGTTAACAGCGGCAATCGCGGTTACCATTTGATCACCCGCTATCCGCGCGCCAATTTCCTGTCGATGAACGAACCGGAATTGCGTTTGGCGGTACACGACAGAGGCGGGGCGATCGAGGAACTGGCCGGACAGTTGGCCGACAGGCTGGCGGCCAGCCACATCGCGATCACCCGTGGCACCAAGGGCGCGTTGCTGCTGGATCAAGCCAAGACCCAGTACAAGATTCCGGCCCTGTCGTCCAAAGTGGTGGACCGCATCGGCGCCGGCGATGCCTTCTTGTCGCTGGCCGGCTTGTGTCTGGGCGCCGGCTTGGCGCCGGACGCGGCCTTGTTCGCCGGTAGCGCGGCGGCGGCGCTGGACGTGCAAATCGTCTGCAACCGCGAGCCGGTGCGGGCGGTGGCTTTGTTCAAATACATCACCACCTTGCTCAAATGAACGTGCCGACAACCGCCGAACTGCAAGATTTGTATTACCGCATGCTGCGCATCCGCCGTGCCGAAGAGGCCATCGCCGCCCGTTACGCCGAGCAGCACATGCGTTGCCCGACCCATTTGTGCATCGGCGAGGAAGCCATCGCGGTCGGCGTTTGCGCGCATCTGACCGAGAGCGACAAGGTCTTCAGCAACCATCGCGGCCACGGCCATTATCTGGCCAAGGGTGGCAGTCTGGTCGGCCTGATCGCCGAACTGTACGGTTTAGCCGCTGGTTGTTGCGGCGGGCGTGGCGGTTCGATGCATTTGAGTGATTTATCGGCCGGCTTTATCGCCTCCACACCCATCGTCGGCGGCACGGTGCCGGTCGCTGCCGGCTACGCCTGGGGCGAACAGCGCCGGAATTCAAACAACGTCGTGGTGGTGTTTTTCGGCGACGGCTGTTTCGAGGAAGGCGTGTTGCACGAGACCATGAATTTCGCGGTGCTGAAAAATCTTCCGCTGGTGATGGTTTGCGAGAACAACCAATACTCGGTGATGACGCCGTTATACGAACGCCAGCCGGCTCGCGACATTTATCAAATTGCTGCCGCCCACGGCTTGCAGGCCGTCAGCGGCGACGGCAATAAAGTCGAACACGTCCATGCGCTGGCGGAAAACGCCATCGCCGCCGCCCGCAACGGCGAGGGCCCGCAGTTCCTGGAATTGCATACCCATCGCTGGCCGGAACATTGCGGACCGAACGAGGACGACGAGCTGGGCTACCGCATGCCCGGCGAACTGTTGGCCTGGAAACAGCGCTGTCCGCTGTTGCATACCGGGCGGACCTTGGCCGATGCCGGCGTCGGCGCCGAGGTATTGCTCGAAATCGAGCAACGGGTCGGCGCCGAAATCGCCGAAGCCTTCGCCGAAGCCTTGACCGGCCCGGCACCGGCGTGGGCGAGCATGGAGCGGTATCTGTATGTCTGAGACCTTGACCTTGAGTTACGGCGCGGCGATCCGCGAGGCCTTGGACGACGGGTTGGCGCGGTTTCCGGACTCGCTATTGATCGGCGAGGGCGTGCCCGATCCGAAAACCATTTTCGCCACCACCCAAGGCTTGCGCGAGAAATACGGCGCCGAGCGGGTGCTGGACATGCCGCTGGCCGAAAACGGCATGACCGGCATCTGCATCGGCGCGGCGCTGGCCGGCATGCGGCCGGTGCTGGTGCATCAGCGCATCGATTTTGCGTTGCTGGCGATGGATCAACTAGTCAACAACGCGGCCAAATGGCATTACATGTTCGACGGCAAGCAAAGCGTGCCGCTGGTGGTGAGAGTCATCATCGGCCGCGGCTGGGGGCAGGGGCCGCAGCATTCGCAAAGCTTGCAAGCGATGTTCGCCCAGGTTCCCGGCCTGAAGGTGGTGATGCCGACCACGGCCGGCGACGCCTACCATTTCATGCTGGACGCGATCGCCGACGACGGCCCGGTGTTGTTCGTCGAACACCGCTGGCTGCATCATGTGATCGGCCAAGTCGATAAAGACCGGCCCGCAGCCGGCTTGAGCGGCGCGGCGCGATTGCGCGAAGGCCGCGACATCAGCATCGCCGCGTTCTCGCATATGACGATTGAAGCGCTGAAGGCCGCCGCCGTACTGGCCGAACACGGTATCGAAGCCGACGTGGTGGACATGCGCTGCCTGACGCCGCTGGATGTCGATACTGTCGCACGCTCGGCCGCCGAAACCGGCTTGTTGCTGGTGGCCGATTGCGCGCCGGAAATGGCGTCGCTCGGCCATACCTTGATTTCGCGCTTGTATCAACGGCAGCCGCACCCGTTAAAACAAGCGCCGCGCCTGATCGCCTATCCCAACCATCCGGTACCGACCACGCATTATCTGGCCAACCATTACTACCCCGGCGCGGAGAGCATCGCCGAGACGGTGTTGGAGTTATTGGATCGCCGGCCGCTACTAGACAGCATCCGGCGGCAATTGCATTCCGATTTGGCCAAGGATCAGCCCGACCGCAGTTTCGTCGGCCCGTTTTAACTTATTCGAGAACTCGCCATGTCCAAACCCGAGCAAATCAACCGATTCGGCAATGCCGCAGTCACTTCCATCCCGGAAGACGCGCCGTTGTTCAACAAGCCCGGCCACAAGCTGCGCACCTCCAATCAGATCGTCGATCGCAGTGCCTTGTCGCAAGACTATCAGGTCATCGACACTAGCCAGTTAAGCCGTTTGCCGGGGCAGAAATTCAAGACCGTGTCGCACGACGGCCAGGAAGGCATCGTGCGCCTGGAGGCCGGTTGCGAACACGAGCCTTCGGTGCCCAACCAGTTCACCGGCCCCAGCTTCCGTACTCAGCGCGAACGCTTCCGCTTCGACGGCCACAAGATGATGCATCACTTGGACCGGGTGCAGGCTTGGCAAAACGGTGAGCGTTTCGCGCCAGTGCATATCGACATGGGTTTGACCAAGTTTTGCAACACCGCTTGTCTGTACTGTTACGCGGTAGTGCAGAACATGACCAAGGGCGCGATGATAGGCCGCGATGCCTTGCTGAATTTCGTGCGCGACTGCGGCAAGCTGGGCGTGCGCTCGTTGGGCTTCATCGGCGACGGCGAGCCGACCCTGAATCCGACGCTGTACGACGCAACCGTGTTGGCCGGCGAATTGGGTATAGACACCGCGATGGCGACCAACGGCATCGCCTTGGATATGAGTCGCGCCCACGACTTGCTGAAAAACATGAGCTACATTCGCTTCAATTTGTCCGCCGGCACGCCCGAAGGTTTTCGCCGGGTGCATCAGTCGGTGGAAGGCAATTTCGACTTGCTGATCGTCAAGATCCGCGAACTGGTCAAAATCAAGAAAGAAAATAATTACAAATGCACGATAGGCCTGCAAATGGTCCTGATCCCAGAGTGCTTCGACGAAGTATTGGCCGAAGCCAGGCTGGGCGCCGAATTGGGCGTGGATTACTTCGTCATCAAGCATTGCTCGGATTCCGAATACAAGGAAATCGGCATCGACTACGACGCCTATCTTAACGTCAACGACCTATTGAAACAGGCCGAAGCACTAAGCAACGAGCACTACGTGGTGCAGGCCAAATGGAACAAGATCAACGCGGCCGGCGAAACCAATCTGTACAAGGACGGCTACCGTAAATACGACCAATGCTTCGGCACGCCGTTTCTATTGCAGATTTCCGGCAACGGCAAAATCTATCCGTGCGGACCGTTCTTCAACAAGGAACGGTTTTACATCGGCGATCTGCACAGCGATTCGTTTTACGATCTGGTCGCCAACAGCGAGCGCTACTGGCAGGTGCACAAAGACGTCTCCGAGTCGGTCGATGTACACAAAGATTGCGCGATCGGCTGCCGCCAGGATTATGTGAACAAATTCCTGTGGGATTTAAAAAATCCGCCGGAACATATTAATTTTATTTAATATCGACCAAACCGGGTGCGCGATGAATCAAGTGAGCGAGACGCAAAGCCAACACGATTCGGCGAAGGATGCATTTTTTATGAATATAGAAGATGCCTACCTGACCGCACTTAAACAAAATCCGGTGGTCGAAAACGGCCGGACTCGGCCGCAATATTGCTATTACGACGGTCCGCTCACCGACATTGTATTGCAGAACTTTATTCAGGTACCCGCCGACAATTTTAGCGAATTCTTTTCGCATAATCATTTGCCGATACCTGAGTTAATTGCTATTTCGCACGAGGGCGTCGTGCATTTCAACGAGATGCCGGCCGATATTATCGACGAAATTCACCAGCAGCGTACGCAATATAAAGTCGTCGATTATATTCATGCGGACAGTTTTTTCGCCGATCCGTTATTAGCGTTAAATGTCGCCAAACAACGGAACCGAATTTATTGCGGACATCCGACGATAGACGGTTTGCAAATCTGTTATTACCGCGGGGAACTACCCGAGCACGGCATAGAAAATCTGCTGCATTTGGAATTGGATCAAGCCATCGAATTCTTCGTCGATACCGCTTACCGGTTGCCGACGAAAATCGAATTGCCGGACGAGTTGGAAGACGAGTTAAAAACCTCGATTCGGAGCGGATTCGAGACGATCGTTAACGAGGTTAAGCAACGGAGGCGGACCTTGATTTCGCAATTGCTGGCGCAAGCGAAACAAGTAACGCCTAAATTTCACGACGGCGAGCCACTGAAAATCATGCTGCCGTCGAGCCGATTGACCACGGTTATGCAATATTGCTCGCGGGCGGTCGCCAAGGCCTTCGAAAAGCGCGGATACCAAGTATGGTTTTACATGGAAGACGGGGAAATGGAAACCAATAACCTGATTAAGTTCTACCGAAACTATATCGAATTTAATCCCCACGTTATTTTTTACGTCAATCAATTAAATAATTTGGCGCTTAACGATAATGTCACGCATATCTCTTGGTGGCAGGACAGCATGCCGCAAATTACCGAACATAAAGCACTACGTTGGCGAGGCAATGACTATGTGTTTTCGATTTCGCCGGTACTCGACCGCCATTTGGCGTTAACCGGTGCGAAAAATATCGTTCGCCAACATTTCGCGGTCGATGACGAGATATTCAATACCGATGGCGACATCGGGCGGCAAAACAAAGTGGTATTCGTCGGTAGTTCGTATCTCAACTCGGTCGATTTAAGTCGTCCGGAGCAGCGCGAAATTGTAGAGGTTTTTATCGATAAAATAGATAACGGCGAGATTGTCACCGAGGCGATGGCCGGGGAAATCGCGGTAC
This sequence comes from Methylomonas sp. LWB, assembly GCF_001856095.1. Lineage (NCBI taxonomy): Bacteria > Pseudomonadati > Pseudomonadota > Gammaproteobacteria > Methylococcales > Methylococcaceae > Methylomonas > Methylomonas sp. LWB. The sequence continues at coordinate 143,284 of NZ_MKMC01000067.1, read as the reverse complement.
GCTTTGGATTGCCGCCCGCCTTCGTATTTTGGAATTTATTGCATTACGCAATACGCGATTATTCGGTGAAATGGCTGTGCGAATCCACGGCAATGCCAGTAGAAATTTACGGGCGCTACTGGGAGCAAGATCCCGATGTGGCCGACCATTTCAACGGCGAGTTGAAACACGGCACGCAGGTTGCCGATGTGTATCGTTCGGCGCGTTACGCGCTGGTGTCCCATCCCTTCGAAATCAATTCCCAACGGTTGGCCGAAGCCGCGGCCTGCGGCTGCATTCCGCTGGTCTACGATTGCCGAGACGTGGCGGAAAAGCCGCACTGGGACGACGCCTGTTTGTTTTTTAAAACCCGTCGGGAATTGCTGGAGATATTAAAAACACAAGCCCGGCCGGCGCTTTCACCCACGGTTATTGCCGAACGGTTTACTTATACCGCGGCCGTCGATAACTTTATTAAACACAGCAATATCGGTGAACTTAGCCAAGCCAAGCAGAGCCGGATTTCAATGTTTGTCGGCCGCTAATCCAACCTTAAATGACGCCATGGCCGTTAGACCGGATTGCTATTTTCTCGATCTGAAATTGGCTTTGCTAGAAGCCGAGCGGCAAAACCGTTGCGTCGACGAAGCCGGCGTGGAGCGCTTGCAATATTGTTATTACGACGGGCCGCTAAGCGATAGCCTATTGCCGAATTTAATTTATGTTTCGCAATATCAATTTAGCGAGTTTTTTGCGAATAACACGCTGCCGATACCGAAATACGTCGTCGACCAAGACGGTCGGGAGCATGATTTAACGGCCGATCCCGGCAATATGCTTGAAGAAATTCTGGTATTGCGAAACGCGGACAATCACCGGCCGAATCATAAGGATACCGACTTTTTTAATGCCTTGGAGGCCTTGAATACCGCAAAGCAACGCAATGTTCGGATTGCCGACGACGGTAGTACCGGTTTGCAGCTTTGCTATTACCACGGCGAAAAACTGGCAAGCGATTTGGAAAATCTGATCCATGTGGATTTGGACCGTATCCTGGAGTTTTTGGTATTCAGCCGATTGCGTTTGCCGGAAGAATTGCGAGCGGACCCCGAGTTAATGGCCGACTACCAACAGGTGCTGGATTCGGTGTTCGAAACCAGGGCGCAATTCACTGCTGAGTTGGAACGGCAAGCGCTGGATCAGCAACCGGATTTCGCCGCCGATCGGCCGTGGCGTGTTCTTATCTACGCGGCCAATTCTTCGTCGGTATTATGTCCACTGGCGGAAACGCTGGCTAAAAGCGGATACTCGGTGATGTTATATGTGGTTAGCGATACCCTGCATACGCTAAACAGGGTTGATGCGCTGAATCAATATGTCGAATTCCGCCCGCATATTCTGATTCAGGAAAATCAATTGGATAATGGTTTTCTGGCGGATGATGTCATTAATATGGTTTATTGGCTGGCCGACGATGTGGGATTCGAATCCTTGGCGTCGCTGCCGTTTAGAAAAAACGACTTTAATTTCTGCCGGGCGGAAACCGTTTTCCAACATTTAAAACGTTGCGGGGCCGACAATGTTGTTCGGATCGAGCCGGAAGCCGACGAGCTGACTCTACCGATACTGTGGTGTAATTTCAATCATGCGCGGCCGAATTCACGTCGCGAGATACTCGAACTGCCGATCGCGTTGGAAGGGCCGGCGGAGGACATTAATCAATGCGCGGAACGCTGGTCCGGTAATTTGCAGGTCCTGAAACAATGGAGGCCGACACTTTATGAAGACCTCAGTGTTTATTTAGCCGATCGCCAAATTAACGTATTTGTCGGCGAAGCCATCGCGGGCGAATTTTATTCGGTCGCGGTATTTGCCGGCGAGCAGCGGCTTTACCAATTGGATTTGCCGAAAAAAGCCGAAAACATCAGGAATATACGCGCCCAGGCGAAGGTGGCTCAACGCTTTAACGTGCCTTGTTACGGCTTGGCCGGCATCGGCGACGGCGGCGAATTAGCCGCAATATTTTCCGCCACATCGACACCGATCGCGGAAATGCCGAATCTCGAGATTCCGATTTATCTGGTCGATGCCGATTTCGGCGGCTTGCTGGCTACTATGTTAGTCCGGGATATTCGAGACGTGCTCGCCGAGAATAGAGTATGGTTGTGCTTTCAAGCGTCCGGTTTTAGCGAGTTTGTCGCCGAATTGAATGCTAAGCAATCGATTTTGCCGGAAGTGACGATTAATGTTAGCGCGACGGAAACCGAGTTTCAGCAAATTCAGCACGCGGTGGACGAGGCCAGGGACAATAGAAGCGATTCCCACGCGAAATTGCTGGCGATAATCGACGACTACTACCGGCAAATGAGTTTGGAAACTTGGCGCGACAAATTCCGGCCTAACCCGGCAACGCCAATTCGAGTGATGGGCTTTGCCTCGCGATTTACCAGCTTTTTGCAATATTGCATGCGGGACTTGCTGGATGGTTTCGCCAGAGCCGGCGCGGAAATTCAGCTATCCACCGATACCGCCAATTTCCGCCGTAACGGCATGGAAAGTATCGTGGCGCAAATCGCCGAGTTTAAACCGGACCTGATACTGTCCATCGATCATTTTCGCCACGAATTTGCCGGCTTGCCGGAACCGGTGCCGTTCGTCAATTGGATACAGGATATGTTGCCGTCGATCACCCAAAATCGCCGCGCCGTCAAATCCAGGGATTTTACCTTCGTATTTTCCAAGGATTGGTTGGCGATAAATCGCAATCCATTATATGCCAGTTTTCCGGTCGAATATTTACCGCTCGGCTTTAACGACGCCTATTATTATCCGATCCAAAACCGCGCCTACCAATACGACTTCTTGTTTATTACCCATCTGATCGATCCGGCAAAAACGCTGTCCCCGTTTCGATCCGGTCAGGGAAGTTTTAATAATTACGACTCGACCGAATTGAGCTTACTGAAACAGCGGAAACTGACTGTCGATATTTTAAACAGGATATACCGGGTTATTTTAGAATATACCGATCAGTTGCCTATCGATCAATTTCACCGCTTTTGTCTAGATAATCAAATCGGTAAATTTAAGTTGGTGGAACAATTATTGGGCGACCACGGTATAACCATCACGATTGACGTTATTAATCAATTAATGGCCGGCAGCGGCAGTCGATTCCATTATCACTATTTAACCGAAATGAAAACCCGCCCGATCGCCGCGTTGCTCGATGCCGGGCTGAGTATTGAGCTAGCGCTATACGGCAGAAATTGGGATAAATTTGCTAAGTTTTCGCCTTATGCGCATGGCGTCGCCGAAAACGGCGAAAATATCAACGAATTAATGAATCGCTCTAGGATTTGTTTTAACGGCAGTCCAGGCACCAGTTTGCACATGCGCGCGCTGGAAATCATGGCGGCGGGTTGTTTTATGCTGTCCCGGCGTATTTACAAGGATGCCGCGCCGCTGTCGGAATATTATTCCGACGATGAGGTGGCTTATTACGCGGATGAAAAAGACTTGATCCGGCAAGTCGAGTTTTATCTGCATAACGAGGGCGCCCGCGCGGAAATCGCCGACAAGGCTTATCGAAAAACCTTGAGCTTGTTTTCCTATCGGAGTATCGCGGAACGTATTCGAGATTCCGTTGCACTGCGCTTGTCCGAGCCTGTTTAACTGCTAAATCAGGAATACGCTATGTTAATGAGTCGGACCGAGTTCAAGCAAATGCTGGGCATACGCACGTTACCCAGTCTACATTTGGAAGTGTCGTTGGGCTGTAATATCAGTTGTGCGATGTGTACGTTTCACGATGACTTGAAGAAATTCCGGTGGATGCCAGCCGATCGGCTGAAAACCGTAACGCAAGGTTTTGATGGCTTTGGCTTGGTGCATATTGGTGACGGTAGCGAACCGCTGATCAATCACGATATTTTCGAAATTATCGCTTATTTACGGACGCACGATATTCCGGTATCGCTGCAAACCAATGCCAAACTGATTCGTAATGCCGGTGATGCCGAAAACTTGGTTAGGTCCGGTTTAACTTTGTTGTCGATTTCGTTGGATGGTGTCACCGATGTCACGGTCAAAAAAATCCGCGGGGGTTTGGGATTCTCGGAGATCGCCAGAGCCATAGACTTAATCAACGAAGCGAAACTTCGTTTGGGATCGGACACCCCCTATCTGGCGTCGAATGCGGTCGCGATGCGTTGCAATCTCGACGAGCTTCCGCAACTTGCGGCTTATTTGTTAGATCATCAATTTCGCAGTTTCAGGGTCGGTTTTCTAGAGTTACGCAAACCCAACGATCAACTGGTCGGAGAATTGTTAATCTACGAAAAGTTGAGAGCTTATCAGGTAGTAAAAGAGATTAAATCGATTATTGAGGCCCACCAAAATAGCATGAGTTTTAATGACGGGTTATTCGATACGGACAACAGCCAATCACGCCGAGATACTTGCACCGGCTATAAGGACCGGTTTTATGTCGATTGGTCAGGGGCAATGACAACCTGTTACGGTAAGAAATATTTAGGAAATATCTTTGAACAAGGCTTGAGCGCATTGATTCTGTCCGAAGAGTACAAAGGCTACGTTCGGGAAGTGACGGCGCCAAATAACTCGACCTGCGCGTTGTGCCGGTTTTGCGAGGTGATGAGCTTCGATAGGATATCCGATCATTTCGGCCGCCGAGCAGTGGAGCATTATTCGATGGACGCAATTATTCAGTCTATTGAGTACGCGAATCAAGGCGGCGAAGTTCGAGAGTTCTGGTTGGCTCAATCGGCTTTGGCTTAGTCTCGTTACGCTTTATAGGGCAATCGGTTTTTGAATAACATTTCGATTTTCTTGCCCAAGGATACGGCTTTTTATCGACGGCTGTACTCGCATTTGTCCAAGGCGTTTTTGCAAGCCGGGTTTAGCGTAAGCGGCTTATGCCGAGTTCTTGACAATCAGGAGATGTCGGATTGGGTAAAGTCGTATCGGCCGAAGTTTATATTCGAAATGAATCGGGTCAAGAACGAAATACCGGTGCTGCACGATTTAAAAATTCCGCACATCACATGGATCGTGGATTTTCAAGGCCGTAATGAGCACTCGATTTTAGGTAGCGATATTACTTATTTTTTCGATTCTGGGTGGGACGATAATTACTCGACCGGCGGGTTTCAAGATTGGTTACCGCCAGGCACCTGCGTCGATACCTATAAGCCGATCGACGAATATGTACCGATTATCGAGTTCAGTTTTATCGGCCATATTCCTTTACCCTGGAGTCAATCGGAATTAAATCGACCGATTATTGGCGAAGGTGCTGTCGATACCGGTATGCTTTTCGGCGAGTTGCTGGAGATTTTTAACCGACGTATGAATGAAATCAGCTATTTCGGTCAAACGCATGCGTCCTTGTTGAATATTATCGATAATATCGTTTTTCAACGTTCGGGTTTACATACCGAATTAACGCTGGATATGCGTTACGATTTGTTGGAACGGGTAAAGCGCGTTAAAAATCGCACGCAGATCATCGCGTTTCCACTGTCGAAAACTCGGTCTGTGGCCATATACGGTTCGGAACACTGGCGGGCCTGGCCAGAGTATCAAGGGTATTATCGATATTATATCGATGACCCGACTGAGTTAAACAGAGTGCATCAAATTAGCCGGTTTAATTTGCACGACGGGGTTGGCTTTCATTTTCGGGCCATCGATTGCATGGCCTCCGGCGGATTGTTGTGCTGGTATAATGAAAACTCCGGCGACAAGTACAACCGCTTGGGTTTGGACCCGCACAAGCGGCGCGGTTTGCATAGTTTTTTCGATAATTCCAGACATTATGTCGAATTTTTGTGGCACCAGTTCGATGAGGCTTATGCGCATGCCTTGGCGCTTGATTATCGGCACGGAAAGCAGCGCCTGGAGACGATCGACCTTATCCGACAGAATCATACCTGGCGACATCGGGTCGAAAAAATTGTTCGTGATTTTAACGCCTTATAGCCCATCCTAGGCGTCGTGACGGATACTAGCGTTTCGCTGTTTTTCCCGCGTGACAATGCGTGGTACCGCCATCTGGCCGGCCAAATTGCCGGCGGATTCGCCGGCCGCGACGTTCGCCTATCCTGGCATTGCGGCCCGCTGAGCGAGGCGGAAATGCTAGCCTGGATCAAGGAGCGCGGTACGCGCGTCATTTTCGATATGAATCGGCCCAGAAGCGATTTGCCTTGCTTGCCCGCAGACATCGTCCATATTTGCTGGGTCGTGGATTTTAACGGCAGGCCGATCAATGACTTTCATGGCAGCGAGATTACTTATTTATTCGGCCCCAAGTGGCTGGAAAAATACCCGCATCATGCTTTTTATCGTTGGTTTGGACCCGGCGCGTGCCCGAAGAGCTACTACCCTAGCGTCGCCGCGCCGACCGGCCGCGCCGCCTTCGTTGGACATATTCCGCGGCCCTGGCGGACTGAGGAATTGGCGAGGGACATTTCCCAATCCGGCCCGCCATTAAAGTTTGGCGAATTTCTGCCGCATATAGAACAAGCCTTGCTGGAACATCGGGCGAGTTTGAAAGTGCATGAAGACTATATGCGTTTGCTGTCCGACTTGGCGTCGAGTGTGTTCGGTGTCGAATTAGCTTCCGACCGGACCTTGGCATACGACATGACCGGCCGGCTGATACGGCTGGTGAATCGTCGGGAATTACTGGATGCGCTGGTCGATTTGAACTTGCCGCTGGACATTTACGGTCCGGAAAATTGGCGCGATTGGCCGGCCTATCGCGATGATTATCGGCGTTTTTTGAATGATCCAGGCGATATGCGAGCGGTATACGAGTCGTCGATGAATTTCCATGAGGGAAACGGCATGCATTTTCGGGTAGTGGACTGTATGGCGTCGGCCGGTTTGATATTCGTTCGAAAAGGCGAATACGACGAAAAGCCCGGTGGAATTAAAACCTTTTTTACGCCAGGTGAGCATTATATCGAGTTCGATATCGATGATTTATCCGATAAGGTGGAGTTTTATCGCGACAATCCAGGTGAGGCGGATCGAATCAGAAATAGTGCCGCGAGAGAAATTCTGAATCATCACACTTGGCGGCATCGCGTCGATTCTATTTTCAACGATTTAAAAACGATAGGCTATTCGTCCGTGTAATTCGATGAATATTCAATTTACCTTACCCTAGTTCCGGGATCGCCATTGTTCCAAATTAACGAATCCAGTCATGTGTTTTATGTGCTAGCTTGGGGATATGCCGGCGACCATTGGTTTAGCTGGTTTGCCAAGGCTTTAAACGCACATCCGGAAATATTCGCGCTGATGGCTCACGAAGGCTCGCGACCGAAATATTTAGCCGAGCGTAGCCGATCCGAACGTCCGCCGCTGGACGCCTTCACGGCATTTTTGGAAGATATGGGTACCACCTATCAAGCGATCGGCGATTGTTGGTCGTATCGGCCTTGGCATTTTCGCGACGTGATCGACCAATATATCGATAAAGTTCCGTTGCTGTTTCTGGCTCGCCATCCCTACGCCTGGCTGGAGTTTTACGTAAGTTGGCGGGCCGGTAACATGCGCATGCCGGACGGCAGTTTCGGACCGATAGAACACGAATGGTCGATAGCCCAGCACGATTATTTCAAGGCGTTGGGGCTTAAAGCTTATCGAAAAGACGATGTCGAAATATGGTCGGCCTATCAGGGGATGTATCAATTAAATCGTCACCGGGTCGATATCGATACCCGCATCCGGCGAGTTGCTTTGGAAAGTTTGGTGACCTCGCCGCGCCATTTCGCGGAGATTGTGGCGTATTTAACCAAGAATCGCGTCGAGTTTTCCGAGGCCTTATTAGCCGATATTTATCGCTGGGTTTACCGGCCGTTCCGCGGCGAGGCGCGGGTGTCGGCCAAGCCGGATAATCTGTATCGGGCTTGGCCGGATTGGAAAAAACTGGCGTTCGAGCGGATTGTCGAACCGCAAACCCTGGCGTTTTACAGCGATATAGGCGGGTATGAATACTTTAAATAAGTCGGATTCGCCTATTGTGGTTGGAACGCCATTGAAATGCGGCACGTGGATGATACGCCAAATCATATCCGGCATGACCGGGCTAACGTGGTTCGAGCCGGCGCTGGTTAAAGGTATCGATCCGAGCGACCCGGCGAATATTGTATTTAAAACCGACGCCTTTTATTCGTGGCATTTCGTGCCGGTAGCGGAAATTCAGCGAAAACTCATCGAAAACGGTGCGCGCAGTATCTTTGTGGTCAGGAATATCTATGCGATGACCTTATCGATGTACCATCATTTTGCCGATAATATCGACTGGGAAATTGGCCGCAGTGCCAATAAGTCCGACTTCTTCGGGAGTTTGAGCAAGGATGAAGGCATTTCCAGGATTATTTGTCGCAGGCAGTCGGATGGTTTTAACTGGCAGGGTATCGGCGGGCAATTATTTCAAATGCAAAAAATGCTTGAGTTCGCGGCGGCCGGGTCAGCTTTAATATTGACCTTCGAACAATTGGTCGAAGATAAAGCGGTTTGCGTGCGGCGATGCGCCGAGTTTTTAGGGGTGACGCTGACCGAACAACAAGTCGAGGCTATTTGTCTGGATTCGGCGTTTTCGACGATGCAAAAAAAAGCCGAAAGCGACGGCGGCGGCTCGCATTTTAGAGCCGGCTTGACCAAGGGGTATTTCGATTCGATTTCCGCGGAGAATAAAGAGCTGATTCAGGAACAACTAGACCGCTCCGCGCCGGAATTGGCCGGATATGCCGCCAAATTGGGCATTCCGTTTATCACCGACTGGCATAATGGATACGAATGGGCGTGAGAAGCGATTTTTTTGAAGAGATATTTTTCTCGTCTTTCGAGAAATTGACTGTCGTTAGCGAAGAGGCTAAGGATGTGCTCGGCGGCTCGTCTATCGAATTATTAAAAGAAGAGGGTATCAATCATCAAGTTATCAAACAGTGTTACGGCCTATTGCCGGAAGAATCCGAGCCTAAAAACCGGCGTTGGTTAATCGATGGGGTTTCCGGACTCAGTATTGCATTATTGCAGGCGTTGAAACCGCTGCATCGGAATCTGGGTGTGTTGAGTGCGTCCCATCGGTCCAATACCTTCATGGGCACCCCGGTGGTGCGCGAGATCGGCGACGGCGATATATTGGTAAACGACGTATTTTCCGGCGAACGGCTGGGCCAGCAATATAAGACCTTGCTTAAACAGCACCGCCGGAAATTGGAAGAAGCGTTGGAGCAGGCAACCGGTCACGATGGCTCGGTCATAGTTTTCGCGGCGAAAAAGGTTTATTTCAATCAATTGCGGCTGAGCAAGGTATTGCGCGATTGCGGCTATAAAACCGTGGCATTGGTATTCGACCATAACATGGTTAAACATCAAGCGGGTTTCTTCGACGATATTATTTATACCGATTTCATCAGCTTCTTAATGCTGCTGAATTCGGTCGATCGCAAACTATTGCTGCATACTCAGGGCTGGCTGTTTCGATATCATATTCCGGTGTTGATCGATACGTATAAGCCCAAGCATTGTCGGCAGATTATCGAGATTATGGACAGCCAATCGTTTTACCTGCCGGAGGCCACAGTGTCGAAAATTCCCGATACGATGAAAATGGCCTGGGGCGAAAATGTCATCGAAAACCATCAATTGCAACTGGCCTGCGAGAATTATATTGTTCACCATGCCGATGGCGTGATTTTTAATGGCGACGACGAATATCGGCAGCCCTTGGTCAAGCGCGATTCACCGCATTTACGGAACAAGCATTTGGCGTTCCCGGCCTTACCGGTCAAGGATTTTTTCCACGCCTCGAATATCGTTAATCAAGAGAAAAGGCTAGTGTTTGTTGGGGGGGTGCCACCGTTTTCAGCGAATAGGCCGCATGAATTATTTGGGGACTCGCAGTTGCTGGGACTGGTCATGAAATTAATCGCCAGGGGATGTTATCTGGATATTTACAATAATCCGTTGATCGCCGCCGAGGAGGAGTACGCCAAGTTATATCCGGATTTTGTCGAGTTAGCCAAGCGCCACCGCAATTTCAATTTTTTTATTGGCGATATGCCGCAACATATCAATCAAAAAATCGCCCATTACGATTTCGGTTTAATGGTTTACGATTTTGGCGGTATTTATACCGGCGATTTGCATTTCAAACATTTGATACCGACCAAGTTGTTTAATTATTTGGAAGCCGGATTACCGGTTTTGGTTAGCGATCGCTTTAGCGCGGTTTGCAGTATCGTTAAGGAATACCGGATTGGCGTGATTATTAATCAACGCGAAATCGAGTTTTTGCCTGAGATTATCGAGATGTTGGATGTGGCCGAGCTGAAGCAGAATGTCGTGGCGGCCCGCGAGGAATTACAAATGCATAACAATATTCATCGATTGACCGGCTTTTACGAACAAGTGATGGCCTGAATGGCGGTTTTTTTAATTTTGCGGGTTCGCGGGTTGCCGGACTGATGTCGATCTCCACGCTGATCGTCGTGCCGGCCCGCGCCGGTTCCAAGGGGTTGCCGGATAAAAACATCCGGCGGCTGGGCGATAGGCCGCTGCTGGCGTGGACCGCCGGAGCCATCGCCGAGGCGGACTTGCCCGATTGCTTGAGTATTCTATCGACCGATTCCGAGCAGTATGCCCAGATCGGCCGGCAATACGGTTTGCCGGCGCCGTTCATCCGACCGGCGGCCTGTGCGACCGATAGCGCGTCGGCGTTGCAAGTTGCGCAACATGCGTTGCGATGGTTTCGCGATCAATACGGCTATTTGCCGGAGCGCCTGATGTGGCTGCAACCGACTTCGCCGTTTCGTTCGCCGGATGCGCTTCGGCAAGCCGCGCGGATGATGGCGGAGCCGGATGTCGATGCGGTCGTGGGTTGCAAGGAAATCCATCGCGACCCGACCACGCTGTTTCGCGCCGACGACGGCTATCTGGTGGCGTTGGACAGTCGGCAACCGACTCAGACCAGCCGGCAACAAAGTCGTCCATTGCTAACCCCGAACGGGGCGATGTATCTATGCCCCAGCGAATATTTGCTGGCGCGGCTATCCTTTTATCCGCCCAACACCCGGCCGTTAATCATGAACGCGGTGCAAAGCCTGGACATCGATACCGAGGAAGACTGGGCCATCGCCGAGGCGTTTATTAAACAAGGTTTGGTATGAACAAAGTGTTAGTGACCGGCGCCGATGGCTTCATCGGCTCGCATTTGACCGAAATGCTGGCGGCGCGAGGCTGCGAGGTGCGGGCGCTGGCCCAGTACAATTCCTTTAACAGTTGGGGCTGGCTCGACGACGCGGCGTGCAAGAACGACATCGAAGTGGTCTGCGGCGACGTGCGCGATCCGGCGTTCTGCCGGGCCATTTGCCGGGACATCGACACGGTGTTTCATTTGGCCGCGTTGATCGCGATCCCGTATTCCTACCAGGCACCGGACAGCTATGTCGATACCAATATTCGCGGCACCTTGAACATCTGCCAGGCCGCCCGCGATGCCGGCGTACGCCGGGTGATCCATACCTCGACCAGCGAGGTTTACGGCACCGCGCGATACGTGCCCATCGACGAAAAACATCCCATGCAACCACAATCGCCGTACAGCGCTTCCAAGATTGCCGCCGACGCGATGGCGATGAGCTTTTTCAACGCCTTCAATCTGCCGCTGACCATCGCCCGGCCGTTCAATACTTACGGTCCCCGCCAATCGGCCAGGGCGGTGATTCCGACCATCATCACCCAAATCGCCGCCGGCAAAAAGCAAATCCAGCTGGGCGACGTTTCGCCGACTCGCGATTTCAATTATGTCGAAGACACCTGCCGGGGCTTCATCGCACTGGCCGAATCGGATAGTACCATCGGCGAGACGGTCAATATCGGCTCGAATTTCGAAATCTCGGTCGGCGATACGCTGAATTTAATCAAGCGCATCATGGCCAGCGATGTCGAATTTCTGGTGGACGAACAGCGTTTGCGGCCGGAGAAATCGGAAGTCAATCGGCTTTGGTGCGACAACGCCAAGCTCAAGGCCTTGACCGGTTTTGCGCCGCAAGTCGGTTTGGAGGAAGGCTTGCGCCGGACCGTGGCTTGGTTTGGCGAGGCCGACAATCTGAAAAAGTACAAAACGGATATTTACAATGTTTGAAGGTTTGCTCGGTTTCGTGCGGGAGATTTACCAAACCGACGCCTTCATCCCGCTGCACGAGCCGCGTTTCGGCGGCAACGAAAAGCGCTATTTGAACGACGTGATCGATAGCACCTTCGTGTCCAGCGTCGGACCTTTTGTAGGGGAATTCGAGCACAAGATTGCCGAATACAGCGGCGCCAAGCATGCGGTGGCGACCGTCAACGGTACCGCCGCGCTGCATATTGCCTTGCTGTTGGCCGGCGTCCGGCCGGGCGACGAAGTGGTCACCCAGGCAGCGACCTTCGTCGCCACCTGCAATGCGATTGTCTATTGCGGCGCCGAGCCGGTGTTTGTTGATATCGATGCCGCGACCTTAGGTCTGGCGCCGGCCGCGCTGGCCGAGTTTCTGGAACGCGGCTGCGAGCGGCGGGCCGGCGTTGTTTACAACAAAACCAGCGGCCGGCGCGTCGCAGCCTGCTTGCCGATGCACGTCTTCGGCCATCCCTGCGACATGGCGGGTTTGCTGAAAGTCTGCGACGGTTATGGCATACCGGTCGTCGAAGACGCGGCGGAGGCCTTGGGCAGCCGCATCGGCGAGCGCCATTGCGGCACCTTCGGCCGGCTAGGCGTGCTTAGCTTCAACGGCAATAAAATCATCACCACCGGCGGCGGAGGGATGATTTTGACGGACGACGACGATCTGGCTCGGCAGGCCAAGCATCTGACCACCACCGCCAAACTGGCGCACGCCTGGAAATTCGAGCACGATCAAATCGGGTACAACTACCGGATGCCGAATCTGAATGCCGCACTGGGTCTGGCGCAACTGGAACAATTGCCGGCCTTCATCGACAGCAAGCGGGCTCTGGCCGGGCGTTATCTGGATTGGGCGCGCGCCAATGGCGCCGAGATTGTCCAAGAGCCGGCCGGCGCCCGCTCCAATTACTGGCTCAACGCGCTGTTACTGGACGATGCCGCGCAACGCGACGCGTTTCTGGAATATAGCAACGCCCACGGCGTGATGACCCGGCCGTTGTGGGCCTTGATGCCCGACTTGCCGATGTACCGGCATTGCCAAACCGACGGTTTGAGCCAATCGCGGCGCCTGGCGGAACGCTTGGTCAATCTGCCCAGCAGCGTGGCGATCTGATGGCCGCGCGTAAAATTTGCGTCGTCACCGGCTCGCGGGCCGAATACGGCTTGCTGTATTGGCTGCTCAAGGAAATTCAGGCCGACCCGGATTTGACATTGCAATTGGTCGCGACCGGCATGCATTTGTCGCCGGAATTCGGTTTGACTTGGCGGCAAATCGAAGCCGACGGTTTTAGCATCGCCCGCAAGGTGGAAATGTTGCTGTCGTCGGACACGCCGGCCGGCATCAGCAAGGCGATGGGCCTGGGCTTGATCGGCTTTGCCGATGCGTTCGGCGAGCTGAACCCGGACATCGTGGTCGTGCTCGGCGATCGCTTCGAGATTTTCGCCGCCGCGCAGGCGGCGATGAACCAGCGGATTCCGATCGCCCATATTCACGGCGGCGAACTCAGCGAGGGCGCGGTCGACGACGCGATCCGCCATGCCTTGACCAAACTGTCGCATCTGCATTTCACCGCCGCCGAAGTCTACCGGCAACGGGTCATTCAACTCGGCGAACAGCCGCAGCGGGTATTCAACGTCGGCGCGCCGGGTTTGGACAATATCGTTCGACTGCCGTTGCTGGATCGCGCCGGGCTAGAACAAGCCATCGACTTTAAATTGGCCGAGCGTAACCTGTTGGCGACTTTCCATCCGGCGACCTTGGAAGCCGAAACCGCTGCCGAACAATTTCAACAGCTGCTGCAAGCCTTGGATGCGTTTCCGGCGGTTCGCGTCATTTTCACCTACAGCAATGCTGACGCCGGCGGCCGGGTCATTGCCGGGTTGATCGAAGACTATCGGGCGCGCTGGCCGGAGCGGGTCGCGGCCTTCGTCTCGCTCGGTTCGTTGCGCTATTTGTCGGCGATGCGCCACGTCGACGCGGTGGTCGGCAACTCGTCCAGCGGCCTTCTGGAAGCGCCGGCCTTCAAGATTCCGACCATCGACATCGGCGACCGCCAACGCGGCCGGCTGTGCGCCGCCAGCGTATTGCATTGCCCGCCGCAAGCCGAAGCCATCCGAGTCGCGCTGGAAAAAGTCTGGTCCGGCGAATTGGCCGAAACTATGGCTAATCTCGATCAACCCTACGGCACCGGCGGCGCGTCGGCCCGGATCAAGGACTTGCTCAAACGCAGCGATCTTGACGATTTGCTGAAGAAGCGGTTTTATGATATTGGGGAATAAACGTAAGCGATTGAATAACCACAAATCGAAACCGTAGTGTAAATCCGCGAAACGATCAGGCAATCAAACAAGGAGATTGCCGATGACAGAGTCACCCTTATCCGAAGCCACGCTGACCATCGCGCAGCGACGATGGCTTGAACATTTCAAACAGCAGCACTCAGGCTTGAGCATGGTGGCTTACGCGCGTCAACAGGGTTTGGCGATTAGCACGTTCTACGCGATGAGTCAGCGTTTGTCGGCTTGGGCGGCATCAGGTGCTTGGCCACAGCGACCATTGTTTCAAGCAGTCGCATTGGTTGAAGCAAAACCGCTTGCGTCTGGCCCGCTGACGTTAGCGTTCGATTTGCCGGGCGATTTGCGTTGCCAGGTTGGTGCAGATGTAGCGACGGGCGCGGCGCTGTTACAGACACTGGCTCGGCAAGCCTCATGATGCGGCCTCGGGATGAGCGCCTGTCGGTCTATGTCTGTACTCAGGCGATGGATTTCCGCAAGGGTATGGCCAGTCTGGCGGTGCTGGTGGAGGCGCAGTTGGGCTTGAATCCGTTTACGAAGAGCTTGTATGTGTTCCGCAACCGCTCGGCGACGGCGGTGACCTGTTGTATTGGGAGCGCAACGGCTTTTGCTTGTGGCAGAAACGCTTGGAGCAGGAACGATTTTGTTGGCCCAAGGGGAATGCTTCCGGTACGCTGGCGTTGACGAAGCAGCAGTTGAATTGGCTATTGGAGGGCTATGACATCAACCGGATGACGCCGCGTAAGACGCTGGATTTCAAGTCGGTGATTTGATGTTTTTCCATTGAGCTTCAATGGCTTATGGGTTTTCCATGCGGTATAATAGGCCCCCATGGAAACCGATCTGAAACTGCCCGACGAGATGGATGCACTACGCCGTTTAGCCGTCGATCTTGCCACGGAACTTGCGCAGTTGAAATCGGATTACAGCACGGTGTTGGGCAAGAGCGCCGTTTTGCAAGAGCAGATCAATCTGCTGCTGCACAAGCGATTGGGTGCCAACAGCGAAAAATACCGCGCCGAGCAAGCCGATCTGTTCAACGAAGCGGAAGCCTATGCCGAGGAAGGCGGCGAAGCCGAAAACGAGGACGCCGATTCCGCGGTAGTGGAAACCCCCGTTGCAACGGCGACCGCGACCGAGCCAACGGCACCTCGCAAACCCGGCCGCAAAGCCTTACCTGCCGAACTGCCCCGCGTCGAGATCGTCCACGACCTGCCCGAAGACCAACGTCTGTGTAGCGAAGGTCACGCCCTGAAGGAAATCGGCGAAGAGATCAGCGAACAACTGGACATCATCCCGGCCAAGGCGCAAGTGTTGCGCCATATTCGCAAGAAGTACGCTTGCCCTTGTTGTCAGGCATACGTCAAAACCGCGCCGTTACCGCCTCAGCCGGTTCCCAAGAGCAACGCCTCGTCCGGCCTCTGGCCTATGTCGCCGCCTTGCCGCTCAATCGGCAGAGCAAGCAGTTTGCCCGGATCGGCGTCGAATTGAACCGCGCCACCTTGGCGACCTGGATGATCCGCAGCGGCGGGTTGATTCAGCCCTTGATCAATTTGTTCGAAGAACATCTGCTGAATTATCCGGCGCTGCAGATGGACGACGACCCACAGGGATGTGGGAAGTGCAGAAAATGCAGGAGCATTTTTCTGCCCCGACCCTGCAGGTCCTCAAAGAGCCCGACCGCGCGGCCGAAAGTCAGTCTTACCTCTGGGTCAGGCGCGGTGGCCCGCCCGGCCAGCCGGTGGTACTGTTCAACTACGCGCCCAGTCGCAGCCAAGCCGTTGCCGACCAACTGCTGCAAGGCTTTTCCGGCACCGTTCAAATCGACGGTTACACCGCCTATGCGGCCGTGTGAGCCAAAAATGGTTTGCGCCACGCCGGCTGCTGGGCGCATGCCCGGCGCTACTTCGATGAAGCGCTGAAAGCCACCGGCAAAGGTCAACCCAAAGCCGGCAAGGCCAGTAAAGCCTTAGGCTTCATCCAAAAGCTTTATCGTATCGAGACACAGATCAAGCATCTGCCAGCGGCGGATAAATACCGCATCCGCCAGGAACAGGCTGTGCCGTTATTAAACGAGATCAAGGTCTGGGCCGATGTATCCTTAACTCAAGTCGCCCCGACCAGCCTGATCCAAAGCCTTGGCTTATTTGGGCAAGCAATGGGCCTCGCTCACCGTCTACTGTGAAGACGGGCGGCTGGACATCGACAACAACGCCACGGAACGCGCCATTCGTCCTTTCGTGATTGGTCGCAACAACTGGATTTTTTCCGATACTGTGGGCGGCGCCAAGGCCAGCACCAACCTCTACAGCCTGATCGAAACCGCCAAACTCAACGGATTGGAGCCTTATCGCCATCTGCAGCCTATTTTTACGGAACCGCCCAAAGCTCAGACGCTTGCAGACATCGAGAAACTGCTGCCTCGGGCTGTCGATCCGGCCTATATTAACGGATTGAAGTGAGCGGGGTAGATGGGGTTTATGGATCGTTTACGATCGCCGGTGCCGACAACCCGCTGTCCGCGCCGATCTACCTGGTCAAACTCGACACCGTCAACGCCAAAACCGTCGGCGACCAAGACGTCACGTTGACCCTGCCCAACGTCGACGGCCACAAACCCGGCGCGCAAGTGGAAATGTACTCCTACGACCACGACCTGGAAGAATTCGTGGCGATTGGGTTAGGGACGGTCAGCACCGACGGCAGTATCATTAAATCCAATGACGGCGTGGGAGTGATTAAGTCGGGCTGGCATTGTGGGTCTCAGCCGGGAGGGGGGCGGTGTACGCTTAATTGTGGGGAATGTCAGAGTTGTGATACTAGTTGCACTTGTTACTGGGATAACAGCAAAACGCCGACGACTCTGACGAATATCCCTCGGGATGTGGACGGATAGTTCACTTTGCACGGTTTGTTAGCAAGCCAAAGGCCGGCGGCAAATTCCAATCATAGTGGTGGTACAGCTTTTGATGCGCGCGTGACTTTGCCTGCCGATCAAAATGTTGATGCGATTGCAGGAACAGTTAATTTAACTGGGTTTGATCCTGTGCATGACCGTGTTTCTTTTGGTCTTTGATAGAAGTAAAAGTCACATCTTAAAACGCCGAGATTTTGTTGATAAATATTGTTGACAATGGAAGGTGGTTTTGGTTTATGTGGATTTTAAAATTTATTTTCTGGATAGATAATGTGATGCGCTATTTTTATGTTGTTTTAATATGTTGTTTGTTATTTTCAGGATTTTGTCGTGTTTGTAGCGCTGAGTCTTCCAAAGAGGAAATTGTTAGAAGTAATGTTGATACTCAATGCATTGAATCGGGTGGTATTATTGGTATAGGCGTGGTTAAAGCGTCAAGCTTAAGTTACCGCTACTCTGTGGACAGTAAGTCTAAAGCTCCATTAGTTCGCCTCGTTTTCGGTGATGGATTAAATATGGATATGCCAATTGTTCCTATACAAATGCCTACCATAATAAAAGTGCCACATAAATGGTTGGGTAATATCGTGTATAAAGAAGATGGAAAGCATATGATTGTATATTTCTCAAATAGTTCTGAAAAATCCGCTGTAAAAGCTGAGGATCTAGTGTTTGAAATTGGTGTTCCGAAAATAAATAAGGATATTAAAATGTTTCGCTATGAGGATGGGTCCTTAGTTGTTGCTGTTGATTATTTAAATTTACCCTATTTAGCATATTTTAAAGATGGTTCATGTGTTTGGGGCAAAGCCCATAAAATGGATTTCGATGGCCCGCAGATGGTTAACCCGTAACCCGTAACCCGTAACCCGTAACCCGTAACCCGTAACCCGTAACCCGTAACCCGTAACCCGTAAGGCGAGTACTCCATGGGATGAGCCGCCGAATGTTGGCTTCAACTGTACTCGTCTGTTTCGGGTAAGTAGCTGGCTCCGACATGGCGGAACGCCTGACGACTTCCGCCAGAAATATGAAAATATATTGGGTGTGGTCGGATTAAGTTAAAGCCGTACCCCGTAGATGGGTAGAGACTATAGCTGAAATCCATCAGATAAGGCCGAAATCATTTGTTTAACTTAAATATGTTTTTTGGTCAGATGTCGATTTTGACATTGGGTTTCGGTGGGTTTGATGTTCTCGTGATGGGTTTCGCTCCGCTCTACCCATCCTACACGACTGGTTGTATAGGTGGTAAACCTTCGCCAAAAGATAATGATGATAAAGACTTACTGAGTTGCAAATGAAAGTATTAGTCATGAAAATATTTTTCCGATTTCTAGTTTTTATTGTTTTTCCACAGTTAGTAAATGCTGAAATTTTAACGGTTTCAAATATTAAAGAGTTTTCTGATTTGAGGAATGATTATATTGTTCGTAATGTTTTTTTTGCTCCAGATAAACAGAAATTATGGATTACGTTAGATGAAAACGAAAGAAACAGTTCGAAATTGATAGGTAAAAAAATATGGAGAGTTAATGCTTCTGGCGTTATTGAGTCAGACTCAATCTATAGTGAGATTAAGAGCAAGTATCTAAATAATGAAACTCAGGATTTCAGTGTAGAGTCTGTGATTGAAGATGGTCATGTTTCTATTTATTTAATTAAAAAAAGTTCTGGTTATTTAATTATTCGAGATGGATTTCCTGTTATTAGGCTTGATTTGTTTAAATTGTTTCATATGCCAGTATTTCAGAGGCTGTTAGTCCTGAATAAAGGCTATTTGTTGATTGGAAGTTCCGAGGGTAAAGGTGCGGCGCTGAAAACAGGCTTGGACGGAGCCATTGAATGGGAGCGTTATTATGAGTCCAATATTGATGTTCATAATGGATTGTTTGCAAAAGACGGAAAAATAGTTTTGCTTGGTTCTGGTTTTAGCTCGCAAGGTAAAGATTCAATCTGGTTTGGTTGGTTGTCATCGGATGGCGAATTAATTAAAAGCAAATTCATTGAAGGACGCAATGCGAGTTTTGAATTAAATCAAACTGGTGATGTTGTAATTGCGTATGAGAATTTCAAGTCTGGTTCATTAAACAGAGTTGTCAGTTTGTTCGGTTCTAATTTTAAGGAGAAATGGGAGAACGTTGTCTTTTCGATAAAAGCCAATAAAGTAGCTGATATGGCAGGGGGTGTAAGTTTTTATAATGATCGAATTGTTGTCGTTTATGGATTGCCGGAAAATGGCATGAGGCTTGATATATTAGATGGCAGAGGTCGAAAGTTAATTGAAAAGGAATTTGTAGAGAAAGGAATGATATTTAACCTTTCGACTAAGATTTTTTTATTTAAAAACGAAAATGGTCTTTTTGTCGTTCAAAATAATTCGAAAGCTGTTATTGAAGGAGGTAAATTTATTTTGTATAAAATCATTAGTCTTAGCGATCTACGGCTGTAACTGATCTGGGTATGATGGGGGTATGTAGGATAGTTAACCCGAATATGAGTAGGGGCTATAGCTCGCGTAGGGCGCATTGGCAATAGCGTAATGCGCCGAATGATTAAAAGTCAACATGCGGCGCAATACGGTTTCGCCTCTCGACGCCCTAAGATTACGCCTTGCGGCCTTTTCTAGCAAACGAAATGCTGCCGCGCATTGCTCAACTTCAGTAGCAAAAAACTGCGTCCCTTAATAATTTATTTTGGCTGGATTAATGGATATTTTAAATAAACTATTTTGTTTAGACGGTGGCTCAAAAGATCGTATTGACTTGATGCAAAATGCATTTATTTCTGTTCTGGAAAACTCGACTTGGTATTCATGTCAAGAGATATATGGATTGCCAGGAAATGAGGAGTTAACTCTAATGGCAGGCAACATGGTGCAATACGTAATTACTAGGCCGGATGTATTATACGCAAATGAAGAAACTCTTTATTTATAGCGAAAAATATTCTAAGGCAAATGCTTTTAAGTTAGCAAAGGAGTATTCAAGTGATTTTATTTTCGAGTCCGCATATTCGTCTATAAAAGAAAAGAATTTATCTTTCCTCTATTCGCATAGAGATAGATTAAGTGCGGCTTGCCTATTTCGTTATAAATTTTGCGTTATCCATGAAGAGTTGTTTCTACTATCGCTTATTTCTCAGTGGGTAAAATTATCAAACCTAATAAATGAATTATCTGGCAATTCAGAGTGTCAAGTTGATACATTGCTTGATGCACTTAAATTTTTGGAATCCTGGTCGGATAGCCAATAATGAATAATAGGGCTAGAGTAACATTGTATTTAACTTTTCTCTGATCCCCGTTGCTGAGTGCTATATGGAATTTAGATGAAGATAAATCACATATTTATATTGTTGTCGCTGTTGTTTACAGATGAGCATTTGTTTGCAACGGAGATTAATAAGGATATTTTTTTTATTAGTTCGACACCCACGCCTTTGAGTGAAGGGACGTTTCCAACGCGATTATATTCGTATGATAACAATGAGCAGGCGCTGAATTTGTGCCGTGAAGTCGTATCTAAACAGCTTGGTGCGGAATTTCTGAAAGTTTATTACGATGAAAGATTGATTGTAATTGGCTCGCCTCCAGTTAAGCCGGATACGGTTAACATTCTTGAAATGGATGACCCGATGAAGGAAAAACGTATCAAAACTGCTGTTTTTGACAAATGTTTGGTATGTTCGGAATTAGAAACCCATTTGGTCAAGTTGCCTAATAAACAGTTGGCTTATACTTATTTTCTTGGCAAGAATGATTCCGATGTAACAATGTCATGGGGGGTGATTGACGGCAAGCAGATTGATTATCAGTTGAATAGTAAAGCCGAAATAAAGGCCGGTGGTATTCCTGGTGGAGCTATTCCTGGTGATTTTTTTTATATTAAAGTTGAGTCTGATTCTAAATTGTCAATTTTGGTGGGTCGTGAAAAATTGAATACCAATTGGAGGCTTCCAGAAAATATTGTTTTTAGTCAAGGCGATAATGTTGTTGCTTACGTCAATACAAATAATATGCTGGTATTAAGTTCAAGAGAAAATAAGCAAAGAAATACCGCTGAAGAGCTGGGGAAAAGTACCTGCTATGTTTTCAACAAGCTTTCCTCTAAATGGAAGATTATTGGTTTTCCGGGAGGGAGAACAGAGGTGCGAGGTTTGAATGAGTGGCTTGTGGGCTATGTGGCAGATATAGCTAGGAAAACACAAAGCCCTGGATCTGATAGAAGAAGAAAACATATGGCAGAAACCGGCACGCCGATCGATTGGCGATTTGATAGCGCTAATGTTTTTTTCTCGGGAATTTTAATGTTGCACAATATCAATACAGGCAAAGAATATAAAATAATTACTAGTCAAGGGGATAGTGAAATTCTCTGGGTAAGCGATTCATATGTCTACTATAGAGTTAACGATGAGCTAATAAAGGCTAGAATTCTCGATCAGACAATCGACACAGGTCAAGTTTTAGCTAAGGAGGATTTTATAGCGGATATTCATTGGGCTTTTGAAGGTCGATAGAATGAGTTTCGCATCGTTACGCTCGCCTCCATGTTTCCGCGATGCATGGCATCGGAAATAACTGATTTGTATAGCGGAAAACGACGGATAAGTGCTTAGCAATAAGTCAGCGAGCGCGATTGACATCTCTAGGAGCGCATGAATTGGTAATAAACATAATAGATGTGAACTTTTGCAAGGTGCTTATCAGGTGGTAATTTTGTCAGACCATTTGCATTCGATGCGGACATTACCCGAATCCGACGATGATTTTGGTTTGTGCCGACACCAAATATAATCTGCATTTATATGACGATTGTAATAAATGGTCGAAATCAAATTAGGCGGACACAAAAAGCAAACGTAGATTTTGCCGGCGGCGCTTGCTTCGACAAATTCGGTACTGGTTTGGGCGTGTGGCATTCGGTACTCGTGGCGTTACTGCTGGGAATGGTAGGGTAAAGGCCAGCGATTGCCAACGGCTTGGATCAAAACTGCGTCGTCAATATCCTCAACCGAACCGTGCAAGTTGGCAAGGATGGCGGATGGTCGATGCCGAGCGTACAGTCAACTCGGCCGGTCCCCTCGGCGCCGGTGCGTTGGGGGAGGTAAGTCATTGGCGGGCGGCGAGTCCGTTCAGTATACTGAGACCGTCGTCGGCTGGGGCCGACGGCGGCGGCATCGGGAAGGGGCCGCCTTTAATCGTCCCAGGACGGATTTAACCAGACCGGGAAGGACACCATGTCCAGTCTACGCATCGCGGCGTTCGCCACTCTCGCGGCGGCCGGTATCGCCGCCGCAGGGTTTCATTGGCGGCATTCCGAATCGCCGCCCACCCAGCTCAAGCTTTACGGCAATATCGATATTCGCCAAGTCGAACTCAGCTTCCACGATTCCGAACACGTCGCGCAAATTCAGGTGCAAGAGGGCGAGAGGGTCAAGCGCGGCCAATTGTTGGCGGTGCAGACCCTGGAACGTTTCCAGTATGCCTGGGATGCGGCGCAAGCCCGAGTCGAGGTCCAGCGCCACGTGGTCGATAAGGCCTTGAACGGCTCGCGGCCGCAGGAAATCGGTAAGGCCGGCAATGACGTCAAGGGCGCCGAAGCGGCATTGGTATTGGCCAAGAAGGAATTGGAGCGCATGCGCAATTTGGCGGAACGCAAATTGACCTCGGTGGAGTCGGTCGATCAAGCCAAGGCCGCCTACGACGGTGCCCGCGAGACCTTGCAAGCCCTGAAGGAACAATACCAGTTGACCGCGATCGGCCCGCGCCGCGAGGACATTCAAGCCGCCCAAGCTCAACTTCGAGTCGACGAAGCCGAATTGCTGTTGGCCAAGAAATCCTGGGAAGACGCTCATCTCTACGCGCCGGCCGACGCCGTCGTGCAAAACCGGATTCTCGAACCCGGCGACATGGCCAACGCCCAGACGCCGGTGCTGACGTTGGCCCTGACCGAGCCGCTGTGGGCCCGAGCTTACGCGGCCGAGACCGATCTCGGTAAATTGCGCCACGGCCTGCCGGCCCGCATCGTCAGCGACAGTTTTCCCGACCGGCATTACGCCGGTTGGGTCGGATATATCTCGCCGACCGCCGAATTCACGCCCAAGTCGGTCGAGACTAGCGAGTTGCGGACCAGTCTGGTCTACCAGGTGCGGGTTTACGTCTGCAATGCCCAAGATCAACTGCGCTTGGGTATGCCGGTCAGCGTCGAGATCGATGTCGACGCTCCGCCGGCCGGACAGCCGGGCTGCGCCGAGCGGCCGTGATCTCGCCGACGAACGCCCCGGCGCTGCGGTTCCAAGGCGTCGATAAATCGTTCCGGGCCGGCGACCGCGAAGTGGCGGCCTTGCGCCGGATCGATTTCGAATTGCCCGGCGGCGGCATCACCGCGCTGGTCGGGCCGGACGGCGCGGGCAAGACCACCTTGTTGCGTCTGGCCGCCGGTTTGTTGCTGCCGGAAGCCGGCAGCGTCGAAAGCTTTGGTAACGACACCGCGACGGCCGGGCCGCTGTTGCACGCCACCACCGGTTACATGCCGCAGCGTTTCGGTTTGTACGAAGATCTGAGTCTGCGCGAGAACCTGACGCTGTACGCCGATCTGCACGGTATCGCCCAGGCCGACCGACCCGAGCGCTTTGCCGAATTGCTGGCGATGACCGGGCTAGGCAAATTCGAAAGCCGCTTGGCCGGACGCTTGTCCGGCGGCATGAAACAAAAACTGGGTTTGGCTTGCACCTTGCTGAACCGGCCGCGTTTGCTGTTGCTCGACGAACCGTCGGTCGGCGTCGATCCGCTGTCCCGCCGCGAACTGTGGCATATCATCGACGCGCTGGTCAGCGACCACGGTACCACGGTCCTGCTCAGCACCGCCTACATGGACGAAGCCGAGCGCTGCCAACATGTTATCGTACTGGATCATGGTGGAATACTCAGACAGGGCGCGCCGGCCGCGCTGCACGAATTGGTGCGGGGGTGCGGCTATCGTCTAACTAGCGCGGTGTTGTCTAGTCGGCAACTGCGTCAACGCATCGTGGGCCAGCATGGCGTCATCGACGCGGTAGTGCAGGGCGATGCGGTCCGGGCGGTCATGGCGCCGGGTGCCGCGCCGGACTGGGCCGGCTGGTTTACGGCAAGCGACTGCGTGACGGCGCGGGCGGTGCCGGCGCGCTTGGAAGATGCCTTCATTTGGCTATTGACCGAGCGCGACGGCGGCCACGGCGTCGTCGAGAACGTTTGCCCGTTGGCGGTTACCGGCCCGGCCGCCGCGCCGGTCATCGAGGTTGAGGCGGTGGATCGCTGGTTCGGCGATTTTCAGGCGGTCAAAAAACTTTCCTTTCAGGTCGGACGCGGCGAAATTTTCGGTTTGCTGGGCGCCAACGGCGCCGGCAAGACCACCACGTTTCGAATGTTGTGCGGCTTGCTGCCGGCCAGCAACGGCAGCCTGAAAGTGGCCGGCGTGGATTTGCGGCGGGCGGCGGCCCAGGCCAGGGGCCGTTTGGGTTATATGTCGCAGAAATTCTCGTTGTACGGGCAATTGTCGGTACGGCAAAACCTGGATTTTTTCAGTCACGCCTACGGCTTGCGCGGCGGCGCGCGCCGGGAACGCATCGCTTGGGCCCTCGGCGAGTTCGGCTTGACCGAGTTCGCCGACACAGACAGCCGCGATTTGGCGCTGGGCTACAAGCAGCGTCTAGCGCTGGCTTGCGCGCTGATGCACGAGCCGGAAATCCTGTTTCTCGACGAGCCGACTTCCGGTATCGATCCGTTGGCCCGCCGCGAATTTTGGGCGCGTATCAACCAACTGGCTGCCGGCGGCGTGACGGTGCTGGTGACCACTCATTTCATGGAAGAGGCGGAATATTGCGACCGCCTACTGATCATGCGCGAGGGCGACATTCTGGCGGCCGGCACGCCGGCGCAAATCGTCCGCGCCGGCGGAAGCGAAGCGGCCTCGAATATGGAAGAAGCGTTTATACGCTTGGTGGAAGCGGCCGGCGGTGGAGGGGCAGCATGACGGCGACCCGGCAACGGCTGATCGGTTTGATCCGCAAGGAGTTCCTGCAGGTCTGGCGCGATCCCAGTAGCCTGGCGATCGCCTTCGTGATGCCGGTGTTCTTGCTGCTGTTGTTCGGCTACGGCGTGTCGCTGGACGCCAAGCGGGTGCCGATCGGCTTGGTGGTGGCGGCCCCAAGCGCCGAGACCGCCGCGCTGACCGCCGGATTCGAGCAGTCCGAGTATTTTCGCAGTCGTTATTTTCCGGATATGCCGGCCGCCGCCGCTGCGTTGCAGGCAGGCGAAATCAATGCCATCGTCAACTTGCAGGACGACTTCGACCGGCGCTTGCACGGTACCGAACCGGCGCCGATACAATTGATTCTGGACGGCGTCGATGCCAATACCGCCCGGCTGGTCAGCGGTTACGTGCTCGGCGTTTGGGACCGCTGGCTGAACGCGCGCGCCGAAAGCCGCGGCTTGCGGGCGGTACGGCCGGTGCAATTACGGAATCGGGTTTGGTACAACAGTGCGCTGCGCAGCCGGAATTTTTTGGTGCCGGGCTTGATCGCGGTGATCATGACCTTGATCGGGGCCTTGCTGACCGCGCTGGTGGTGGCGCGGGAATGGGAGCGCGGCACGATGGAGGCCTTGATCGCTACGCCGGTCAGCGTTCGCCAGGTTTTGCTCGGCAAACTGATACCGTATTATTTGCTAGGCATGGGCGGTATGCTGCTTTCGATCGCGATGGCGGTGTGGCTGTTCGAAGTGCCGCTGATCGGTTCGTTGTGGGTGTTGCTGGTGTGCGGCTCGTTGTTCCTACTGGCGGCCTTGGGCATGGGCTTGGTGATTTCGATTGCCGCGAAAAACCAGTTTGTCGCCGGCCAGATCGCCATCATCATCACCTTTTTGCCGGCGTTTTTGTTGTCAGGCTTCATCTTTAACATCGACAGTATGCCGACCGTCGTCCAGTGGGCGACCTATTTGATCGCCGCCCGCTATTTCGTCGCGATCTTGCAGACGGTGTTTCTGGCCGGCAACGTCTGGGAAGTCGTCGTCCCCAACGCGCTGGCGCTGGCCTTGATGGCGGCACTGTTCATGGCGCTGGCTTGGTGGCGGGCACCGCGCCGCTTGGAGTGAACGATGTTTTGGCGGATTTACGCAATGCTGGTCAAGGAGTTCCTCGATCTGGTCAAGGACAAGAAAAGTCGTTTCGTGTTGATCGCGCCGCCCATCGTGCAATTGTTCGTGTTCGGCTACGCCGCCACTTACGATCTCAACCAAGTGCCGATCGCGGTGTACAACGAAGACGCCGGCATCGCCTCGCGCGAGTTGATCGCCCGCTTCGGCGGCGCGCCGGCGTTTCGGGAGGCGCGCCGCTTGCGGCGCGATGCCGAAGTCGCCGAAGTGCTGGATACCAAGCAAGTATTGCTGGTGTTGCATATCGGCCGGCATTTCAGCCGCGACCTGCTGAGCGGCCGCCAACCGGCCGACGTGCAAATCCTGCTGGACGGCCGCGATTCGAATACCGCCCAAATCGCCCAAGGCTACGCGCAAACGGTGATCGCCGATTTCAACATCGCCTGGGCCAGGGACCACGGTTTGCCGCTGCCGGCCGCGGAGTTGCGGACCCGAGCCTGGTTCAATCCCAATCTGGAAAGCCGGTGGTTTATCGTGCCGGGCATCGTCGGTCTGCTGACCTTGGTGGTGACGATGTTGGTGACTTCGCTGTCGGTGGCGCGCGAGCGCGAGCAGGGCACCTTCGACCAATTGCTGGTGACGCCGCTGACGCCCAGGGAAATCGTGGTCGGCAAGGCCGTGCCGGGCTTCCTGATCGGCGTGTTCGAGGCCACCTTCAGCATCGTCATGGTGGTGCTGTGGTTCCGGGTGCCGCTGCTGGGCAGTTTGACGGCCTTGTATATCGGCATCGTGTTCTACGTGTTTGCGATCGTCGGCGTCGGCCTGATGATTTCCTCGCTATCGACGACTCAGCAGCAAGGCTTGCTGGGCGGCTTTCTAGTCATCGTGCCGGCGGTGATCCTGTCCGGCTATGCCACGCCGATCGCCAACATGCCGGAAGCCGTGCAAACCCTGACCTTGCTCAATCCGCTACGCTACTTTCTGGTCATCGTCCGCGGGGTATTCCTGCAAGGCCTGGACAGCCCGGCGCTGCTGCATCAATACTGGCCGATGGCCTTGATCGGCTTGGCCTCGCTAACCTGCGCGGGTTGGCTGTTTCGCAAGCGGATGTATTGAGGGGGCGAGTCTGGTCGTTTAAATCCGGCATCGGCATTGAATGGGGTGCCTGGCGAGTACTTGAAGTTTGAATAAGGAACAGGATTGTAGCCGTTGATGTTTTCGAATAACCAATAGCGCTCGGTGAATGGGAGTCTAGCGTTGACAGTTAATAACTGTAATCGACCCTAAGCAGGTCAATGACGATGAAATTGAATAGACAAAAAATGCAGATAAGCTGTCTTCAATTGTGAAATTAGCTTGCCAAATCGCTCGTTTCGAAGTCAACATAGCTCCGATTATGCTATCGCTAATCGGAGCTCGATTAGTTAGAGGTTCACCATGGCACGACGGAAGGAACTCAAAAACATCGCATCCGGGTTATATGGTTCGTTCATAAGCCGCAACAACGATGTAGGTGGCTATTGGGGTATTGGAAAACTTTGTCTTCTTGCGCAACAGAGTGGTGTTCAAATAGTTCGCCTTGATCTCCTTACGAAATCAATATTCCCAGCAAGTTCAGAGTTTTCAAAACTGGTTTCCGGCTACAGATCAATCCTAAATAAGCATCTTTCTGCGAAGGGCATTCCGGGAAACTGGTTAGCCTCCGCGATCATTGAGCTCGATTTCAAGCCTGAGCACCCTTCCGGAAAGCACATTCCAATTGCAACGTGGGGTAGTCTATTCAAGCTTGTGGTGAACATTTCAGACGACATGAAGAAAAATCATACTGTTTCCGGCTACAGTTTTTGCGGGCCACATAATCCGAGAAAGGAAGCCAAAAGTGCAGGTACGGAACGCTTCTAATTCGGCGCTCAACCTCGCTCCTTTCAGTTGCTGGATGCAGCGGGATAAAGCTGCGCAGAGCCGGTTAGCTCCACTACATGGACTATCCCTATCTATGCAAGGACTTTGTTTGTCGTTTAGGCTATACGGATGACTGATGAAAAATGCACGTTTCACTTAGCCTCATTTAGAGTGCCGTCGAAAAATCCGGACTCCGACGCCTTAGATGACATGGTCGCTACGGCAAACCAGTTTAGGGACGCGTCGATTAGGTGCTTTAACTCAACCGTTCCAATTGCTGAGCAGAACCAGCTGTTAGTGTTTCCCCATGTCGTTTGTGGGTGTTTTGCTTGTGAAATGTATCTGAAATTTCTGTTAAAGAAGGATGGCAAAAAAGCTCCAAGAAATCACTCTCTGATCGAATTATGGGCTATGCAGTCAGACATAATTAAAAATGGATTTCAAGCTAAGTATTTAACAACAAACATCGATGATTTAATAAGATCCATATCCGATCATTTTATTAAAATCAGGTATAACCACGAGATGCAAATGGAGACCGTTCATTTTGGTGAAGATAAACTTGCCATGATTCTTCCGTACCTCTCTGATGTTTGTAATAAATAAAGATGCAAAATGGGCCTAATTTAGGTGGTGCAGACGGAGCCCGCAATAAAACGCGTAGTCCAAAAACGGGGTCAGGTCTTGCAATAGAGCCTCCCTCAGTTAACCAAAAATGAGAAATCCCCCGGCTCTGCCGGGGAGACAGCAGGAGTTTGACATTTAGAGGGATGAAACGATGATACGGGAGTATATCCGTCATCAAGAACAGGAAGACCAACGAGTCGAACAAATGAACCTCTGGCAATGAGTCGCCGCCTATTGGCGGCTAAAGTTAAAGGGCCGCGTCAGCGACCCTATTTACCGCTTTGAGCGGTTCACAACATAAAGCCCCCGGCTTTGCCGGGGGATATTTACTATGAAATGCTGGTGATCATTGAATTACGGTTACTGATCGTCAGAATTCAGTCGTTCGCAACTCCATGTCTCTGGCGCCGGTGTGCTTTTCGGTGCTTTCCACTAGCGGCCTGCCGGCGTCGAGCTTGCTACCGAGACCATTTTGCTCCCGCGACCGGCGATTTTCTCCGCCGCGCGCCAACTAGCCTATAATTGCCGATCAAACCGTCGATACCGTCACTTATTCAATCATTTTCCCCGCCTTCATGCTCGACCACCTAACGATAGCCGGAACTCAGGACACCGGTTTCGACGATCCGTTGCTGGCCGCCTTATTGACAGTTTGCCGGCACCTGCATATTTCGCAAACCCCGGCGGCGTTGACCGCGGGACTCCCCTTGGTCGATCACAAACTGACGCCGGCGCTGTTCGGGCGGGCCGCCGAGCGGGCCGGCATGTCGGCGCGCTTGCTGCGCCGGCCGCTGGCCGACATTCCGGCCTTGAGTTTGCCGGCGGTACTGTTGCTGCGCGACGGTCACGCCTGCGTGTTGATCGGCAAGGATGGGACGAACTGCCGCATCGCCGTGTCTGAAACCGGCGGCGAGAAGACGCTGCCCAGCGCCGAACTGGAGAATCTGTATGCCGGCCGGGCTTTCTTCGTTCGAGTCAATCACCGCTTCGATGCCAGAACCGCCGATCTCGGCGCGGCACGGTCCGGCCATTGGATACGCAATGTGGTCTACGCGGCTTGGCCGATCTACGCCGAGGTGTTGGCCGCGTCGTTGCTGATCAATTTGTTCGCGTTGGCGGCGCCGTTGTTCTTCATGAATGTTTACGATCGGGTGGTGCCGAATCACGCGCTGGAAACGCTATGGGTGCTGGCGCTCGGGGTGTTGATCGTGTTCGGCTTCGAGTTGGCGATGAAGCTGTTGCGCGGCTACTTTATAGACGCCGCCGGCAAGCGCGCCGACATCGTGTTGTCGGCCGGCATCTTCGAAAAATTGTTGAACATTCGCCTGGAAGCTCGCCCGGCCTCGGCCGGCGCATTCGCTAACCGCTTGCACGAATTCGAGGCCTTCCGCGAGTTTTTGACGTCGGCCACCTTGGTGACCTTGGTCGATCTGCCGTTTTTGCTGCTGTTCGTATTGATTGTGTACAGCATTGCCGGCCCACTAGCCTGGATTCCGTTGGCGATATTGCCGCTGGCGGTATTGGCCGGCATCGCCTTGCAGGCGCCGTTGCGGCAAACCGTCGATACGATGTTTCGCTACGCCGCGGAGAACCAGGCGACCTTGATCGAAGCCCTGACTAATTTGGAAAACGTTAAAACCACCGGCGCGGCCAGCCAGTTGCAACGGCGTTGGGAAAACAATATCGGCGAATTGGCGCGGCTGGGTTTGAAGTCCCGGTTGTACACCAGCTTGACCGTCAATTTGACTGCGTTCTTTCAACAACTGGCGGCGGTGCTGTTGGTCGTGGCCGGGGTTTACCGGATCGGCGACGGCGACTTGACCACCGGCGGCCTGGTGGCGTGCACGATGCTGGCCGGCCGGGCCTTGGCGCCGGTCGGTCAGGTCGCGGCCTTGCTGACCCGCTATCATCAGGCGCGGATGGCCCTGGCCTCGGTGCGGCGGATGATGGACCTGCCGGTGGAACGCGAGGCCGGTAAGGATTATCTGCACCGGCCGCGTCTGGCCGGCGAGGTGGAGTTTCGCGGAGTCGGCTTCAGCTATCCCGGCCAGCCGGTGCCGGCCCTGGACAATGTGTCGTTCAAGATTCGGGCCGGCGAGCGGGTCGGCGTGATCGGCCGGATAGGCTCCGGCAAAAGTACGCTGGAGAAATTGATTCTGGCGCTGTACCAGCCGCAACAAGGCGCGATTTTGTTGGACGGTTGCGATAGCCGCCAGCTCGATCCCGCCGAATTGCGTCGCCAAATCGGCTACGTGCCGCAGGATAACGCGTTGATGTTCGGCAGCGTCCGCGACAACATCGTATTCGGCGCCGGGTACGTCGACGACGCGGCGATGCTGCGGGCGGCGGAGTTGGCCGGCGTCGCGCAGTTTACCGCCCGCCATCCGCTCGGTTTCGACATGCCGGTCGGCGAGCGCGGCGCCGGTTTGTCGGGCGGTCAACGCCAAAGCGTCGTGCTGGCCAGGGCCTTGCTGTTGCAGCCGGCGTTGTTGGTGCTGGACGAGCCGACCAACGCGATGGACAACAGCAGCGAGGAAGCCTTCAAGCAGCGCTTCGCGGCGCAATTGTCCGATCAGACCCTGATCCTAGTGACCCACAAAGCTTCGCTGTTGAGTCTGGTGGACCGGGTCATCGTCATGGACGGCGGCCATATCGTCGCCGACGGGCCGAAAGACCACGTGTTGGAAGCCTTGCGGCAAGGCCAGATCAAGGTGGCCGGATGAAAAAAACTTTGGGTGCTTGGCTGGCCGACTACCGCTATCGCAGCGAGGACCGCCGCGATTTCGACATCGCCGACGGCAGCGCGCTGTACGAATTACCGATCCAAAGTCATTTGATTTTGCTGACCACGCTGGTCTTCGTGTCAGTGGCGCTGGTCTGGGCCAATTTCTCGACGCTGGATGAAGTGACGCGCGGTCACGGCAAGACGATACCGTCCAGCCAGATCCAGGTCGTACAAAATCTGGAAGGCGGCATCGTCTCGGAAATCCTGGTGCGCGAGGGGGATAGCGTCGAAAAAGATCAAGTCTTGCTGCAACTGGACCGGGTGCGTTTCGCCTCGTCGTTTCAGGAAGCCAAGCTTAAGTATTACGAGCTGCTGGCCAATACCGCCCGCTTGAACGCCGAAATCAACGGCGGCGCGTTGCAATTGCCGGACGAAGTGGTCAAGCAGGCGCCCCAGATTGCCGACAATGTCCGGCAGTTGCTGGCTTCCCGCCAACACGAACTGAAGTCGAACACCGATATTCTCAGCGAGCAGATTCGCCAGCGCGAACAGGAAATCGTCGAGTTGCAGTCCAAGAGCGAGCAACTCGGACGCAGCTACAAAATGCTGCAGGACGAGGTGAAAATGTCCGAGCCGCTGGTGGCCGACGGCGCGATGTCGCAAGTCGAATTGTTGCGGCTGCAGCGGGCCGCCAACGATTTGCGCGGCGAATTGAATTCGGCCAATCTGGCGATGCCGCGCGCGCGTTCGGCGCTGGACGAAGCCCGCAATAAACTTTCCGAAATCAAGGCGCGCTTTCGGACCGAGGCCTTGAAGGAATTGAACGAGACCAAGGCCGAATTGGATCGCACCAGCGCTTCCGCCGTTGCGCTGGAAGACCGGGTCAGCCGGACGCGGGTGTTGTCGCCGGTCAAGGGCACCGTCAAGCGCATCAAGATCAATACGGTCGGCGGCGTAATTCAGCCGGGTATGGATTTGTTGGAAATCGTGCCGGTCGAGGATCAGTTGCTGATCGAGGCCAAAATCCGCCCGGCCGACATCGCTTTTCTTCACCCCGGACAGCAAGCTGTGGTAAAACTAACCGCGTACGACTATTCGATATACGGCGGTTTGGACGCAGTGTTGGAGCATATTAGCGCCGACAGTATTCCCGGCGAAAAAAAGGATGAGGACAGCTATTACCTGATCCGCCTGCGCACCGCCACGAACACTTTGCAAAACCGAGGGGAACGCTTGCAGATCATTGCCGGCATGACCGCCGAGGTCGATATATTGACCGGCAAGAAAACCGTGCTCGAATACCTGATGAAGCCGATATTCAAGGCCAGGGATAGGGCGTTGAGAGAACGATAATTACAAACGGCATATCCGTGGCTAACCTATTGATTTGTTCTAATAATCCCCAGTTGACCGCGCAATGGAACCACGCGTTGATTTCGGAATACACGGTCAGTATGTTGCACAATCCCAAGACCGAATTCACCGCCGACGCGGTCATTCTGGACGCTAAGAAGCTGGACGACGATGCCAGTCTGATGGCGTTGTTTTCCAACCGCCATACCCGTTTTCTAGTGATGGGCTGCGATTGGCCGGATAGCCGGCAAATCGAAGTGTTGATCAACGGCGCGGCCGGTTACTGCGATCAATCCGAATCCGCCGAATTATTGAAGCGGGCCGTCGCCTGCATTCTGGACGGCGACATCTGGATACGCCGCGCCCTGGTCCCCAAGGTGATCGGGGCGTTGACCCGCGCCAGACAAACTCAAACCGTGAAAAATCGTTACGACGCCGAGCAGAAACTGCAGCAGATCGCCGGCTTGTCGGCGCGCGAGCTCGAAGTCGCCAATCTGATCCGCCAGGGCGAAAACAATAAACGTATCGCGCTGGCGCTGAATATTTCAGAGCGCACAGTCAAGGCGCATTTATCGTCGATATTCCGCAAATTGGGTGTCGACGATCGCTTGCATCTGGCCATATTGTTAAAAGAAACCGACCAATATCAAAGAGGATAGGCATGAAATCGACGACCGGATGGGGTGTAAGCATCGCGATACAACTAGCGTTTGCGACCGACGGCTACGCGGTAACGTTACAGGATTCGATCCAGAAAGTGCTGGACGACAACCCGAAGATCCAGGCGGCCAAATCCGAACGCCGGGCGGTCGAGGAAGAAATCGGCCAAGCCAAGGCCGGTTACTTTCCGACCGTGGACGCCACGGCCGGCATCGGCTGGGAAGAGTCGAACAATCCGACCACCCGTACCCGAGGCGACGGCTCGGTGTTTTATCATCGCGAGGAAGGCGCCATCCAGGTCCGGCAAATGTTGTTCGACGGTCTGGCTACTCCCAACGAAGTCGAGCGCCAGGAAAAACGTACCGATTCGCGCGCCTACACCGTGTTCGGCCAGTCCGAGATCACCGCGCTGGACGGCGTCGAAGCCTACCTGAAAGTGTTGCGCCGTCAGGAGTTACTGAATCTAGCCAAGGACAACCTGCAACTGCATTTGCGCACCAACGAGCAAATCAAATTGCGTAGCGAGCGCGGCGTCGGCAAGCGGGCCGACGTCGATCAATCGATGGGCCGGGTGGCTTTGGCCGAGAAGAACGTCTGGTCCGAGACCGGTAACCTGAAAGACGCCGAAACCGGCTTTCAACGGGTGATCGGCATCTTGCCGGACGCGGTCGAACCGGTCGCCGCGCCGACCGCCGCGTTGCCGGCGACGATGGAACAAGCCATCGACGAAGCCCTGGCCGACCATCCGATTCTGAAGTCGGCGAATTCGGACGTGGAATCGGCCTTCGCCCAGCACGAAACCGCCAAGGCACCGTACTTTCCGCGTTTCGATATCGAAACCGGCGTCAGCCACAATTACAACTTGGACGGTATCCGCGGCACTAACTCGGACATGACGGCGATGTTGCGGATGCGTTACAACCTGTTCAACGGCGGCAAGGACATCGCCCGCCGCGAGCAGACCGCGCAATTGATCAATCAGGCCAAGGACATCCGCGACAACACCCATCGCCAAGTGGTCGAAAGCATGCGCTTGTCCTGGGTGGCTTACCAGACCGTGAAAAGCCAGATGGAGTTCTACAAACAACACGCAGACTCGGCCGAAAAAACCATCACCGCCTACCAACAGCAGTTCAATATCGGTCAGCGCACCTTGTTGGACTTGCTGGATACCTACAACGAGATGTACGTTGCCAAGAGCTCGTTGATTAACGCCAAATACGACGAGTTATTCTCGCAGTACCGAATTTTGGCGAGCAAGGGCCAATTGAATAAGCATTTGGGTACCAAATTGCCGGAAGAGATTCAGCCCATCAGTTCGGCGGATTAGAGAACGCGATGCGCGGGTTTCTAGAGTTGGCGACATATAGATGATGCGGATACATGTCGATCGATGATAGGTTGAAGTCCGTAGCTGGTTAATAGCTTGTAGAGGGGCGCAATCCTAGCCGTGTAGCGATGCCGGCCCTTTAACAGTAGTTCTGAAAGATCCGCATCAGTTTGGGCATTCCGATAGCAGTCTCCCTATCGGATCGCCAAACACACGGTTTTCAACAATGCGTGGGCGACGGCGAAGATAGTGCGCTTTCGCCCGCGTCGAATCAATAGTGATCTCCTGAAAAAAGTTGTTTTGAATCATTGCGATAAATGGTTGCGGCTTTTTACGTCATCGGTTCCTGAGTGTTCCAGCGTGAACAGCGCAGTCGAAAGCCTTTTGCTCAGGACCAATAGCCGATACAGCGCTGTTGGATCTTGACGACGCTGTTCCGTATCTCCGTACCAATACTTAGCAAGACGACAACGACCAGTCCGATGTCGAGCGGCCGGTCGGAGAGGTTTTCGAACCTAACATGAGCAAGTTCAATGCTTCGCGCCGCCGTTGCCTATTTTTCAACATTTAACGGGCTGTCCGAGTTGGTAAGCGTCGAATCGAGTAGGGGCGCAAAAGCCATGGACTTCAGTAGGCCGGTCGCACTGGATTGCGCGGGTAGCGTTAAGCGTTAGAGTTAGCGAGAGGCTGGCGGCTACGGGGCGTTCGACAAAGTCCAGCCGAATCGCCGGGCGGAACGACCGAGTATCCGACAAATGTTTGTCGCCCGCGCTTAGTGGTTTGTCGGTTTTCCTACAAAAAGCTTGTCCGGGAATCGCTGGAAAATCATCGGGTTATTGCTTGGCACGCCGGTTGCAAGTTGATAAGCAAAAACTTGGGGTCGTGTCATGAAAACGAATAAAGACATTGCGGAATTATTGGACGAACCGGCTTGCGAACACAACAAGAAGGAGAAATCCGGTTGCGCCAAGCCTAAACCCGGCTCCGCCGCGGGCGGTTGTGCGTTTGACGGTGCCCAGATTGCGTTGTTGCCTATCGCCGATGTCGCCCATATTGTCCACGGGCCGATTGCCTGCGCCGGCAGCTCTTGGGATAACCGCGGGACCCGGTCGTCGGGGCCGGACTTATACCGGATCGGCATGACCACCGATTTGACCGAACAGGATATCGTGATGGGCCGCAGCGAAAAGCGGCTGTTCCACGCGATCAAGCAGGCCATCGAGACCTACAATCCGCCGGCGGTGTTCGTCTACAACACCTGCGTTCCGGCCTTGGTCGGCGACGACATCAACGCGACCTGCAAGGAAGCCGCCGAGCGGTGGGGCGTGCCGGTGGTACCTATCGATAGCGCCGGTTTCTACGGCACTAAAAACCTGGGCAACCGGATTGCCGCCGATGCGATGCTGAACCATGTGGTCGGCACGCGCGATCCCGATCCGTTGCCGCCGGGTACCGAGCGGCCCGGTATCAAGGTTCACGACGTCAATTTGGTCGGCGAATACAACATCGCCGGCGAATTCTGGCATGTACTGCCCTTGCTGGACGAACTGGGCTTGCGGGTGCTGTGCACCTTGTCCGGCGACGCCCGCTTCCGCGAGGTGCAAACCATGCACAAGGCCGAAGTCAACATGATGGTCTGCTCGAAAGCGATGCTGAACGTGGCCCGCCGGATGGAAAAAGATTACAAAACCCCGTGGTTCGAAGGCAGCTTCTACGGCATTACCGATACCAGCCAGTCCTTGCGCGATTTTGCCAAGGTCATCGACGATCCGGATTTGACCGAACGCACCGAGGCGCTGATTGCCCGCGAAGAGGCTCGAATCCGCGCGGCGCTGGCGCCGTGGCGCGAGCGTTTGAAAGGCAAGCGGGTGCTGTTGTTTACCGGCGGGGTCAAGAGCTGGTCGGTGATTTCGGCCTTGCAGGATTTGGGGATGGTCGTGGTCGCGACCGGTACCAAAAAGTCCACCGAGGAAGACAAGGCGCGCATCCGCGAACTGATGGGCGAGGATACGCTGATGATCGAGGACGGTAGCCCGAAAGCCCTGTTGAAGGTCGTTCACGATTATAAGGCCGATATTTTGATCGCCGGTGGCCGCAATATGTACACCGCGTTGAAAGCCAAAATTCCGTTCCTGGATATCAACCAAGAGCGCGAATTCGGTTATGCCGGTTACGAAGGCATGCTGGAATTGGTTCGCCAGTTGGCGCTGACGTTGGAAAGCCCGGTTTGGGAGTCGGTCAGGGCGCCGATGCCCTGGCGCGTCGGCGCTCTCGCCAAGCCCGTTACCAGCGAAACGGTGGAGCCGGCGTTAAAAATTCAGGCGGCTTAGTCCGATTAGACGGTGTGCGATTGACTCAGGCAACTAGGTAGGCGGCGATGGCGGAAATTCTCAAACGTAAGAAAGCACTCTCGGTCAGTCCGTTAAAGGCCAGCGCGCCAACCGGTGGTTCGTTGGCTTGCCTGGGTTTCGACCGAGCGATTCCGATGCTGCACGGTTCGCAAGGCTGTACCGCATTCGCGAAAGTGTTTTTCGTCCGGCATTTTCGCGAACCGATTCCATTGCAAACCACCGCGATGGACCAAGCCAGCTCGGTGCTGGGCGCCGACGAAAACGTCGTCGAAGGTTTGAAAGCCATCGCCGAGAAATCCAATCCGGCCTTGATCGCGGTGTTGACCACCGGTTTGGCCGAAACCCAGGGTTGCGACGTACAGCGCAACGTGCGCGAATTTCGCGCCAAGTATCCGGAGTACGACCACGTTGCCGTCGTCGCGGTCAATACCCCGGATTTCACTGGTTGCGTCGAGACCGGCTATGCCGCGACGATACACGAGATCGTCAATGCACTGGTGCCCGATGCCGAAACGGCGGGTACCAAGCCAGGTAATCGCCGTCGGCAGGTGAACGTGTTGGTCAGCCATATGCTGACGCCCGGCGACCT
Organism: Methylomonas sp. LWB; assembly: GCF_001856095.1. Taxonomy (NCBI): domain Bacteria; kingdom Pseudomonadati; phylum Pseudomonadota; class Gammaproteobacteria; order Methylococcales; family Methylococcaceae; genus Methylomonas; species Methylomonas sp. LWB. The sequence continues at coordinate 105,221 of NZ_MKMC01000067.1, read as the reverse complement.
GGAAGCCCTGCGCGACACGATAGAAATGTTCGGCTTGCGGCCGGTGCTGGTGCCGGATTTATCCGACTCGCTGGACGGCAGCTTGACCGAAGACGAATTTTCGCCGGTGACGATAGGCGGTACGCCGGTGTCGGAACTGGCTACGCTGGGCGAGGCCAAGGCCTCGCTGATCATTGGACCTTCCTTGCATAAAGCCGGCGAGTTGCTGCAAGAAAAAACCGGCGTGCCGAGTTACTTTTTCGAACATTTGTACGGCCTGGAAGCCAACGATGCGCTGATCCTGGCGCTGGCCGAAATCAGCGAACAGCCGGTCCCGCAACGGATAGAACGCCAACGTGCTCAATTGCAGGACGCGATGCTGGATACCCATTTCATGCTGGGCCAGCTCAAGGTGGCGATCGCTGCGGATCCCGATTTGCTGAATGCCTGCGTGCATTTGATCAAGGGCATGGGCGGCGACGTGGTCGCGGCGATCAGCCCGGCTAACGCGGCGATTCTGAGCAAAATGCCGGTTAGCAGCGTCAAGATCGGCGACCTGGAAGATCTGGAGCTGACCGCTAGGGAAAACGGCGCGCAGTTGCTGATCGGCAATTCGCACGCGGTCGATAGCGCGGAACGCCTGGGCGTGCCTATCCTGCGCACCGGCTTTCCGTTGTACGACATCATCGGCGGCTATCAAAAAACCTGGATCGGTTATCGCGGCACGCGCCAAGCTTTGTTCGACTTGGCTAACTTGGTGATCAACTTCGCGCACGAAGAGATCGAAGTCTATCACTCGCCGTATTCGCAAAAACCGGAAAACGAACGCCACGCCTGCTCGCCGTCATGTCACTAGCCCGTCGCATGCAGGTTGTGCATACCCCTGAACAGAGGATGCCCATGGAAACCGCGATTAAAGTCGCCTTTGCCACTACCGATATGGTGCATGTCAACCAGCATTTCGGTTCAGCCCGTTCGTTCGCGGTCTACGCGGTGGACCCCGAGCAATCGGAAATGCTAGAAGCCGCGCAGTTCGGCGAACTGGCCCAGGACGGTAACGAGGATAAGTTGTCGGTCAAGATTCAACTGCTGGACGGCTGCGCGGCCGTCTATTGCCAAGCCATCGGCGCCTCGGCGATCAAGCAAATCATCGCCCAGGGCATACAGCCGATCAAAGTCCATGAAGGCAGCACCATCAAGGATTTGATCGGCGATTTGCAGAACGAAATGAAAGCCGGGCCTTCCGCGTGGCTGACCAAGGCCATCAACGCGCACAAGGGGCCGGATGCCGGCCGCTTCGATGCGATGGAAGACGAAGGCTGGGACGAGTAAGCGCTTTAACGAATCGACAAATTGCGGCGGTTCGCCGCCCTAACCAAAACCACTGGAGAACCCACCATGTCTCAACCCGCACTCGTCGTCGAAGCCGGCGACCCTTTGATGAGCTCTGAAATCGTTGTCGAGATGATCAAACAACTCAGAGCAATGGATACCTACGACACCTACGAAGGTTGGTCCGAGGAAAAAATCATCGATCCGCTGATCATGACCAAGGAGCGCAAACGCGAAGTGCCGGTCATCGGCGATCCCGACGAAATTACGCTGGCGCGCGTCAAGGCGTATTACAACGCCATTTCCTCGCTGGTGGAAAAACGTTGCGGTCTGATGGCGGTACCGGTGATCAATATCACCCATGAAGGCTTCGGCCGGGCGCTGGTCTTGGTCGGCAAACTGATCGCGGTCGACAAAGTGTTGCGCGACGTGCATCGCTTCGGCTTCGGCAGTTTGGAAGAGTTGAACGAAAAAACCGAGAAAGTGTTGGAAAAAGCCGTGGCCTTGATCGAGCAATTCAAAGAAGTGGCGGAAGCTTGAGGTGAAATTATGAGTGACGAAGAGATTAAAGCGCTGGAAAAAGAAGTGAAAAAGACCAAACGCCTGGCCAACGAGGCGGCGTCGGTGTTGCATGATCTGATTGAAGACCGTTTGCCGGATGCTTACGGGGAGTTGATGGGCATTGCCCAAACGACGTACGACGCATGTAAGGCTTGGGACGAAGCCAACAAGAAATTTCAAGCCGCCAGTGGCGGATGAGGCTTGAGGAGAGCGATATGAGCGAATTTGTAACCGGCGTAACTTTTGGCGGCAGCGTTTGGACGCCATCTTACGTGACCGATTTGAACCAACGCGACTGCATCGGTTGCGGCCGTTGCTTCAAGGTGTGCCCGCGCGACGTGTTCGATTTGGTGGACCGGGGAGATGTACTGGACGCCGCCGACTTGGAGGACTTCGACGAGGATGACGACAACACGATGGTGATGAGCCTCAAAAATGCCGCCGACTGTATTGGCTGCGAGGCTTGCTCCAAAGTTTGCCCGAAAGCCTGCTTTACCCACGAGCACAAGGCAGCGGCGTAAACGCCGTCCGGCGATTGCGGAGTGTTCAGCGCTCCGCTTTCGTCCTGCCTTTTGATGGCCACTTTTTATCGGCAGGCTTCCGCGCCGCTCAACGCGAAACCGTTGAGCGCAAACGCGATGCAAGCGACCGCCATCCATACAGCTTGGTTGGCGGCTTGAAGCGATCTGCCCGCTTTAAGAAAGGGCGCCCCCTTTCAGCGTCGCGCAAGCGACCCGATTTCTTATTTCAGTTCAAAAAAGGAAAGCTATCATGCCACGTCCCAATAAACACGTTTTCGTCTGTACTCAAGCGCGTCCGCAAGGCCATCCGCGCGGTTCCTGTACCGCCAGCGGTTGTGCCGACGTGATGAACGAATTCATGGCGCAAATTCAAAGCCGCAATTTGTTCGAAAAAATCGGCCTGACCAACACGGGCTGCATGGGGCCTTGCATGCTGGGACCCAGCGTGCTGGTCTATCCCGAAGGTGTTATGTATGGACGGGTGACCAAGGACGACGTCAAAACCATCATCGAGGAGCATTTGCTGGGTGATAAGCCTGTCGAAAAGCTTATCGTGCCCGCCGAGGTTTGGTAAGCAATGGCCGCGGTCAGCTTTCTTGAAGAGCGGGTGCTGTTCAGCCCGGATGTCCCAGAAGCCGTCAACAAACTGTTGCAGTCGGCGGTGGCGGCCAGCCACGCCGACAAACCGCTGGCCGAGAAGTTTTTTCAGCAGGCCCAGGCCTTGGACGGCACCTGTTTGCAAACCTATTTCGCGTTGTACAAGTTTTATTTTTACCAGGGCCGATTGCAGGAAGCGGAGCGCGAAGCCCGGGCGGCCTTGGCGGAGGCGGCTCGGCAAGGCGGCTTCACGGCGGATTACCGACTGTTGAGCCAGGAAACCGGCAAGCGGGATATGTATGCTAGCGACGTTCACTTGTTCTATCTGTATAGTTTGAAAGCGCTGGCTTTTATCAATCTGCGCCGCCAACAGGATGAGGAGGCGCAACTGATCCTGTCCATTATTCGGGGCTTGGATCCGGAAGACCGCTCCGGTGCGTCGGTAATCATGGACTTGGCGAGCGCAATGTTGGAGGATGCCGCATGAGCGCGGAAAGTTTGTCTGAACACGTTGAAATGCGCCGCGAATTCGGCAAAACCGTGTGCCAACGCATCGCCGCGAATATTGCCAAGCTGGGTTTCCCGGTACAGACTCAGATCGCGTTGCCGGAATACGAAGCCGCGCAATTCAGTCTGGTCAGCGACCCGTTCACGCAAAGCGTGGATTTGGTGGGATATTGGTACGACGCCAATAAGCGCCGGATCGGTCAAATCAAATTTCACGGCGACGGCAGCTTTTATGCCGAGTACGATGTAGTGCAGCCTCACCCGACCAAGAAGCAATGGTTTGTAGAGGCGATCAATGCCTGGGGCAAGCAGGACAATATTAAAACCGAAGCGAAATTGCTAGACGTGCCGCAATAAGGGGGGGCGATGGGCAACCCTAAGTACCTGTACGAGTTGCTGCTGGATCATTGCGGTGGCGGCGCGGTGGTCGACGAGTTGATGATAGGTCTGGTTTGGACGCTATGTCGCGGCAGGGGCGATGCGACTACCGGTTTGGCGATGACGCCGGGGCACGCCACGCGGACGCTGAATTGGTCCGGCACCTTATGCGGCAAGCCGATCATCGATCTGGCCGCTTGGATTACCGAGTGGGAGCCGTATAAGGCGACCGTGGCGATGGCGGCGATCAACGCCAGCGTCAACGCCAGACCGCTACCGGATTCGCTGGCATTGGAAGGTCACGCCGAATACGCTAACCTGGCGGTGTTCGATTATTTTCTCCCGCGCCTGAAAGGCAAGAAAGTGGTCGTGATCGGCCGTTACCCTGGCATCGAACGGTATCAGGAGCAGATGCAGTTGACGGTACTGGAGCGCCAGCCAGCCGCCAGCGATTTGCCGGATTCCGCGTGCGAATTTCTGTTGCCGCAGGCCGATTGGGTGTTTTTGACCGCCAGTTCCATCCCGAACAAAACGTTTCCGCGACTGGCGGAGCTGGCTTGCCATGCCACGACGGTATTAATGGGGCCGACCGTGCCGTGGCTGCCGCAACTGCACGAATTTGGTATCGATTACCTGGCCGGCGCCGAGATCGTCGACCCGGAGGTGCTATACCATACCGCTGCTCAGGGCGGGGGGGTGCGGATTTTCAACAACGGTTTGCGCTATCGGGTGATGGAATTATTGCCGAATCATAGTCTGGCCTGGTTGAAACAGCAGATTGCCGATTGTTTTGACGAGAAAAACCGACTGACGGCGGCAATGGATAGCTGGTACGCTAGCGGCAACCGGTCCCGCTTTCCGGATTACCCGTTGCTGGATCGACTCAATAACCGCCTGTCGCGGCTGGATTCCAGCTATAAAACCTTGTGGGACAGCCAGGCCACCATCTAAGCCATGATCGAATCGCTCGCCGACCCGTTCGAAAACCACCGCCTGTTGCTGTTTTATAAAGGCGACATCAGCGCCTTGACATTATTCCTGCAGCAAGCCTCCGGAAGTGTGTTCTTTCCGGAACCGTTGCCGCCACTGTCCGAAGCGTTGGAGGAAGATGAAGACGCGCCGGCCGGCAAGGTGAGCGTGCATCCGGCGATGTTGCTGAGCACGGCCAATCAGACTCTGCAATTGGACAACGATTTGCTGCGGATCGAAGCCGGTTTCGCCGAGCAAGTCGATGCGCCCGGTGGCGTGATTACGGTGTATATGGCGCGTTTCACGCTGCTCGACCCGCCGCATCTATTGATGGAAAGTCGTAACTGCAAATTTCGCACCTTACCGGAATTGCGCGGTCGGCCGCCGGCGGAAATGGAGTTGCTGCGCCGCGCGTACGTAAAAATGATGGAGGGCTAATATGTTCGACTTTCAGGATTTCGGCTTCGACTCGGCTAGCGACGGTTCCGCGGACGCATCGCCGCCGTCGACCGGTCCTTATATTCCCGAAGCCAGCGAATGCATGCGCTGCGGTATGTGCGTCAGTACCTGTCCGACGTTTCGCTTATTCCAGGTGGACGAACAGACACCGCGCCGCCGGGTGCGTACCATCGCCAAAATATTGGCCGACGACGCCGGCGTTGGCGTCGAAGAACTCGCGCAACTCAACGATTGCGTTCAGTGCCGGACGTGCGAGACCGTTTGTCCCAGCCGAATGAGTTATGGGACATTGTTCGACCGGGCCCAAGCCAAATTGCGCGCGACGGCGAGGCCGTCTTGGTTGGCACGGCTGGGGTTGCGCTTGATCGAACGCAAGCACGCCCGGGCACTGTTGCTGCCATTCGTCACGCTGTATTTACGCTCCGGTTTGCAGAAACCGCTACGCGCCAGCGGACTGTTGGCGAAACTCGGTTTGGGAGCGGCCGAAGCCTTGGTTTGCGAGCCGTCCTTGGTCGGACTGGCCGGGATTTATCCGGTGGAGCGTCGCATCAAATATCGGGGCAGGGTAGCGCTGTTTACCGGTTGTTTGGCCGAACATTTCGATCGTCCGGTCCAGGTTGCGGGCATCAAGTTACTGAATAGGCTCGGTTATGAGGTCGTGGTGCCGGAAAAGCAGGGTTGTTGCGGCGCGATTCATCAGCACAACGGCTTGCCGGCGGAATCGATGATGGAAGCCAACATCGCCGCGTTTTACGCGCTGGAAGTTGAAGCGGTTATATACTCCGCCAGCGGCTGCGGGGCTATGTTGACCGAATATCAAGGCGGAGATTCCGAGACATCCGGTTGGTTTACCAAGCATTTGATCGACATCAACGAGTTTTTGTTGGCGCATTGGCCGGAAGATCTGCAACTGGCGGCTTCCAATCTGAACGTGGCGGTCCATGAACCCTGCAGTCAACGCAATGTATTGAAGAATAGTCAGAGTGTGTATGCCTTGTTGCGCAAGATTCCAGGCGTCAATCTGGAAGCGTTGGCCGACAATCAGTTATGCTGCGGTGCCGGCGGTACTTATATGCTCAGTCATCCCGAAAACGCCGAATCGTTGCGGGCCGCCAAGCGTCTGGCGATGGCCGGATCCGGAGCCGATGTCGTAGTCAGCGCCAACTTCGGCTGTGGTTTTTATCTGAACGCCGGGCAGCCCGCAGGCTCCAGAGTGCTTCATCCGCTGCAACTCCTCGCCGATCGCATCTAAACTCAAGGTGTCTTGTAGAGTTCTAACCTAACGGTCGTGAAAGGCTTTTCGTAAAATATGAGCGCGGGAGGGGCTTTAGCCGCGGTTGATGGCGTTCCGACGCAGGGATGTCCGTAACTCGCCCAACGCCTTTCAGAGTAATTTTGGGCTTGCGGTCGGTCGCCGATGCCGCTATGATCGCGTCAGGCTGGAAGTTTGCGAGGCGCGGTTGTCGGCGAATCATGTTGAATGGTAGCGCTGCCAGGCGATTTGGCCAGGATGGTGCGGTATTCGTCGATCGAGATACAAGCTGCTTCTTCAGAGTCTGTTTTAAAAATCGTTCCTGGGTGGAACGTTTGGCGCACGGACAGCCGCCGCGCGGGTTGGACTCTCTGTCCGGCCCGTTTTTTTGCCTGCCGTTTCGTGCCGGCGGTAAGAACAGGAGCCTGATTTGTCGCGTAACGAGCGTCGGCTAAGATGTATGTGGCGGCGCAGTCCTTTCGGGAAGATGCGCATTTTAGTTCCACGTTGATTCCAGTTACGATGCAGACAGTGATTATGATTTTGTTTTTAAAGGATATTCCTGCGAATACTCGACCCAACGAGTTACACGATTACGTGTTTTCGGCGTTTACGAACGGTGGAGATCAGGCGTCCGGTCGGGTTTTGAAAGCAGAGGTGATGGTGATTCGGGATAAGCAAACCAATGGTCTGGAGCACCACGGTCTGGTTTTCGTCGATTCGCGGGCCAGCGGCATGTTGGCGATTCAAAACCTGTCCGGCAAACCCTTCAGCAATACCTGTGTGTCGATCAGGCCGTATGTGCATAGGGATCTTAACAACGATAGGCGCTTGCTGGAAACGTCGGCCGGCTATCAGCAGCGCGGCATTGATCGGCGGCGGGGCGATCGGATCGAAATCCACATCGATTTATCCAATGTCTTCCATTACCAGGACGATATGTTGCCGGCGTGACTCGGTAGAATATGCAGTGAGATTAGTGAGGCGCCGCGTAAGGAGCATTCCGAAGCCAGAGGGGTAGGGGCAGCGGAACGCGGTACGGGCGCCTCGATCCAGATTAGCAACGTCCGATAAATTCAAGCTTAACGCATGGCACTAACCTAGGGGGCGTGCTCGCTATACTCCGACGATGCCGGCGGCTTGCAGGTCGGCGTGGTAGGACGAACGCACCAACGGCGCGCTGGCCACCTGTTTGAAACCCATTTCGGTAGCGATTTCTGCGTAGCGTTGAAATTGGTCCGGATGGATATAGGCCTGGACTGGCAAATGGTCCTTGCTGGGCTGCAAATACTGACCCAGCGTCAGCATGCTGCAACCGTGCGCCAACAAATCGTCCAGCACCGCCAAAATCTCCGCCTCGGTTTCGCCGATGCCCAACATCAGGCCGGATTTGGTCGGCACCTGCGGCAGATGTTCTCGATGCAGCTTTAGCAGTTCCAACGATCCCTGGTAATCGGCGCCGGGCCGGGCTTGCTGATACAGGCGCGGCACGGTTTCCAAATTGTGGTTGAACACATCGCAGGGTTGCGCGGCCAAGATCTGCAGGGCTTTACCGACCCGTCCGCGAAAATCGGGGACCAACACTTCCACAACGGTGGCGGGGGATCGCCGGCGCACCTCGGCAATACAGGCGGCAAAGTGGCCGGCGCCGCCGTCGCGCAAGTCGTCGCGGTTCACCGAGGTGATGACCACGTACTTCAACGCCATCGCGGCGATGGTATCGGCCAGATGCGCCGGTTCCTCGGCGTCCAACGCTTGCGGTTTGCCGTGGGCTACGTCGCAGAACGGGCAACGCCGGGTACACAGATCGCCCATGATCATGAAAGTAGCGGTGCCGTGGCTGAAGCATTCGCCCAGATTCGGGCAGGCCGCTTCCTCGCACACCGTGTGGAGACGGTTGGCGCGCAGGGTCTGCTTTATCCGGTTGACCTGATCGCCGGCCGGTAGCTTGACCCGGATCCAATCCGGTTTGCGCAATACTTCGCCGGTCGTTTCTAGCTTGATCGGAATCCGCGACAATTTATCGGCGTTGCGTTGGTGGGTTGCGGGCGTGGAGCGGGAAGGGGCGTTCAGCGTCATGATTCTATCGCCTGAAGTAATTGGTGAACCACCGGAACGGCCAGTTCGTCGGTGCTTATCTTAACCCCCAAATCGGCCAGTTGGGTAACCGGCAAATTCGGGTAGCCGCAGGGATTGATGTCTCGGAACGGTGCCAAGTCCATGTCGTTGTTCAGGCTCAAGCCGTGATAGCAGCAGCCGCGTTTGATGCGCAGGCCCAACGACGCGATTTTGCGGCCGTCAACGTAGACGCCGGGGGCATCGGCGCGGGCCGAGGCCGAAATACCGTATTGGCTTAGCGTGACGATGACGGCTTGTTCCAATAAACTGACCACCTGCCTTGGGCCTAGACTCAGCCTGCGCAGATCGGCCAACAGGTACACGATCAGTTGGCCGGGGCCGTGGTAGGTGATCTGGCCGCCGCGATCGCAGGCAATGACTGGAATCGCCGTCTCGCGCAGTAGGTGTTCGCGCTTGCCGTTCAGGCCCAATGTGTAGACCGGCGGATGCTCGACGATCCAGATCTGGTCCGGACTGGCGCTGTCGCGCTCGGCGGTGTAGTTTTGCATGTCCCGCCAGACTGATGCGTAGTCGCGCCGGCCCAAGTGTTGCAGGCTTGCATTCACCGGCTTACAGCGCCATCAACACGTCGGGACAGGCGGTCAAATCCAGGTAAATCGCGTCCAGTTGGCCGCGGCTGGTGGCCTCGATGACGACGGTGACCGCCGTGTAATTGCCGCCCTTGCTCGGCCGGCTAGTGACCGCGCCTTCGCGAATGTCTTCGACGTGGCGGCGGACGATCTCGACGACGATTGCGTCGAAGTCGTCCCGGCTCTTACCCATCGCCTTAATCGCAAATTGGCAGGGAAATTCCAGCAGGGAATCGGCTTCGCTCATGACAGCGACTTTTTATAGGTTTGCAGTAAATCGTCCAGCCGTTGCCAAACCGGCCCTGGCTTGCCGGTGCCGATCGGTTTGCCGTCCAATTCAACGACGGCGAGGATTTCCCGGGTGGAACTGGCGACCCAGACCTCCTCGGCGGTTTGCAGGCCTTCCAGCGCGATGATGTCTTCGCGGCAGGGGATGCCGTCGGCGCTCGCCAATTCCAGAATCACATCGCGGGTGATGCCCGGCAGGATTTCGTTGGATTTGGGCGGCGTGATCAATTCGCCGTCGATGACCGCGAACAGATTGCTGGCGGCGCCTTCGATAACGTATCCGTTCTTGACCAGAATCGCTTCGGCGCAATCCCGATCCAGGGCTTGTTGGCGCAACAGAATGTTGGCCAGCAGCGTGATTGCCTTGATGTTGCAAAGCTGCCAGCGGGTATCGTCCAGCGTGATCGCTTTGATGCCGGCCGACTTGCCCGGAAACGGCTTGATCTCCGAGCACATCGCGAAAACCGTCGGCACCACGGTTTCCGGGAAACCGTGATCGCGGGTCGGCACATAGCCGCGAGTGATTTGCAGGTAGATGTATTGGTCCTTGCCGGCCGTCAGTAGCGGCTGGAAGATGGCTTGCCAGTCGGCGACGCCGTGCGGCACCTTCAAGCGGATGCCGGCCAGACTGTTATTCAGCCGAACGATGTGGTCTTCCAAGCGGAACAATTTGCCGCCGTAGGCCGGTATCACTTCGTAAACGCCGTCGCCGAACAAAAAGCCGCGATCCAATACCGACACCTTGGCTTCGGCCAACGGCAGATAGTCGCCGTTCAAATACACGAGTTGGGTCATTCTTTCTCCAATAAACCGATCGCGGCGTCGTACAAACGCCGGAACAGGCCGCCCTCGGCTATCGCTTCCAGCGCCACCAGCGGTTTGCTGACGACGGTTTCGCCGGCCAACGACACTACCAGGCTACCGACCGTGTCGCCCTTATTCAGCGGCGCGACGATGGCTTTGTCGGTCTGGCTTTCGGCTTTCAATTCGCTGAAATGCTTGCGCGGCGCGGTGACGTAGAGGTCTTCGGCCAAGCCGACCGGCAATTTCGAGGTGACACCCTTGCGCACCCGCGCCTCGCTCAAGGCCTTGTTACCTTCGTACAAACGATGGGTTTCGAAGAAGCGGAAACCGTAGTTCAACAAGGACTGGCTCTCGTTGGAGCGGGCGTTCGGGCTGGCGGTACCCATTACCACCGAGATCAGCCGCATGTCCTCGCGTTTGGCCGAAGCGACCATGCAGTAACCGGCGTCGTCGGTAAAACCGGTTTTCAGGCCGTCGACCGACGGATCGCGCCAAAGTAGCAGGTTGCGGTTTTGTTGGGTAATACCGTTGAAAGTAAACTCTTTTTGCGAATCCCAGCGGTAATATTCCGGAAATTCCTTGATCACCGCTTGCGCCAGCAGCGCCAGATCGCGCGCCGAACTGTAGTGGTTGGGACTGGGCAGGCCGGTGGCGTTTTCGAAATGGCTGTTGGCCATGCCCAGGCGGCTGGCTTGCTCGTTCATCATCGTCGCGAAAGTTTGCTCGCTACCGGCCACGTGTTCGGCCAGCGCCACGCTGGCGTCGTTGCCCGATTGAATCACGACACCTTGCAGCAAGTCCTCGACCGCCACCTGCTTGTTGACTTCGACGAACATTTTCGAGCCGCCGGTTTCCCAGGCGTTCTGGCTGATCGTGACTTTTTCGTCCAGCGTCAAATGGCCCGCCTTAAGCTCGCGGAATACCACGTACACCGTCATGATCTTGGTCAAACTGGCCGGCGCGACGCGTTTGTCGGGGTCTTTTTCGGCCAACACCCGGCTGCTGTTGAAGTCCATCAGGAAATAGCTGCTGGCGGCGACGCTCGGCGCGGCGGGCGTAAAAATCGGACTGGCGGCTTGCAGCGATGCGACGGTCAGCATTAACGACAGCCCAAACAACAGGCTGCAGGCCGTACGGAAGGATGGTCTCATGATTTCTCGGTAAAAAGTCGTTCGGGAAAGCGCCATTGTATCACCGAGACGCTCGGCTACGAAAAACCGCAAGCCCGTTCGGCGCCGGAACCCTGGGCTAATCCGGCGGCGCCAAGCACTTGAATCGGCATGTGCAATCTTGCTTTGCCATGCAAGCGGTTTGCTCGATCGGCCGTTCCAGCAAGGTTGCGATTAATGCCCGGTCGAACTCGCACAATTCCGGGTGGCGCTGAGCCATGTCGTGGTAGACGCAGTTGATGGCTCTAATTTGGCCGGTGTCGTCTTCGAGATTGGCGTGATAACCCAGCGACTGCATCAATTCGACTAGCGCGGCGGTGCGTTCGGCGAGACTCTTACCGGCAAAGCGAGGGGCCAAGGTCTCGGCCAGATTTTCGCCGGTTCGCCACATCAAGCGGCGTAAACCGGCTTCGCCCAATTCGTTGCGCAGTTGGTCCAGCAGCAAGGTACTGAACCAGGCGTATTGCTTGGGTAGCCGATTTCGGCCGGCCTCGGTCAAACCGTAACTGCGCGACGGCCGGCCGCCGGTGCTGTTCCAGGCGGCCTCGCGGATCAGTTGGTCTTTTTCGAGTCCGGCCAGATGCTGTTTGACCGCGTTGCGCGAAATCCCCAACGCGGCCGCCAGTTCGTCGATGCACAGGCCCGAAGGCGCATCTAATAACAGAGTCAGAATTTGTTCCTGGCGGGAGCCGATTAAAACGTTCATCGAATTTTGCGGGCTGAGAAACGGGCCACTATTGTAGCGCGTTAGCTCGTGAATGGCCGGATTCTCGTGGGCGCGTGGCGGAGCTTACGATTGAATTAACCGAATGTTTTGATGGCGACCGCCAAAGTTAGCTCGAGCAGCCTAAAATACTTAAAGCATAAAAATATTGTAAAAGTATTTTTACCGGTTTATGCTGTGTCCGGGTTGAGCGACCCGACTTTATCAACGCAATCCACGGGAGATGCCATGAGCGCAGCGATTTCTTTGTACGAACAATTGGGCGGCGAAGCGGCCGTCAATGCCGCCGTCGATATTTTTTACCGCAAGGTGTTGAGCGATCACCGAATCAACCGCTTCTTCGACAACACCGACATCGACAAGCAGGCCGCCAAGCAGAAGGCCTTTTTGACGATGGCTTTCGGCGGTCCCAACCATTACAACGGTGCCGACATGAGGCGGGCGCACGCCCATCTGGTCGAAAAACTGGGCCTGGACGATACCCACTTCGACGCGGTGATGGAACACTTGGGCTCAACCTTGCGGGAATTGAGCGTGCCGGCCGACTTGATTGCACGAGCCGCGGCGATTGCCGAAAGTACCCGCAGCGACGTGTTGAACCGTTGAGCGCGGCGATGGCGGAAATCAAGATTAGCTTCAACGGCCGCCAGGCACTGTGCGGTGCCGGCGAAACGGTGCTGGATGCGTTTCTGCGCGACGGCATCGAGATCGATAACGGTTGTCGGCAAGGCGTATGCCATGCCTGCCTGGTGCGCAGTCTAGACGGCCCGCCGCCCGCCGCCGCGCAAGTCGGGTTGAAGCCGGCGCTGCAACGTGAAGATTATTTGCTGGCCTGTTTGTGCCGGCCCGAGCGCGATATGCGTTTGGGATTGGGTGGCGCGGCGGCGGGCTACACTGCGGCGGAGGTCGTCGAAAAGCGCAATCTGAATGCGCAGACGCTGTGGCTGGTTTTGGAATGCGAGCATCCGCTGGCATATTACGCCGGCCAATTCGTCAATTTGCGCCGCGCCGACGGATTGATCCGCAGTTATTCGATCGCCAATAGCCGAAATTCGACCCGCCTGACTTTTCATATCCGCCGCTTGGCCGGCGGCCGCTTTAGCGAATGGGCGCATCGCGAGCTGGCGGTCGGCGACCGGATCGACGTTTCCGATCCGCAAGGCTTTTGTTACTACCTGGCGGACTTGCCGGCGGCCAATCTGTTGCTGATCGGTACCGGCAGCGGTTTGGCGCCGCTGGCCGGGATTGTCGAGGAAGCCTTGCATAACGGCCATCGCGGGCAAATTCGGCTGTATCACGGTAGCCGAGACGTCGAGGGCCTGTACTGGCTGGATGAAATGCGCGACTTGGCGCGAGCCCACGCCAATTTCCATTACACGCCGTGCGTGTCGCGCGGCGATGTGCCGTCAGGCATCGCTGCCGGCCGGGCTAACGACGTGGCAATGGCGGAATTGCCGGGTTTGCGCGATTGGCGGGTGTATTTGTGTGGCCATCCTGACATGGTGGATCGCGCCAAGCGTCAGGCCTATTTGAGCGGCGCGGCGCTGGCCGACATTCACAGCGACGCGTTTCACGTCGCATCGCCGACCTTGGATTAAGCCGGCTCGGCGCGGTCGCGGCCGTCCCCGTGCCGCTCGCGGAGCGCCGCGGCCCGGAGTAGGTCCACCACTTGCCGCAGTATGTCGTGGTCGGCGGCGCGGGCGGACACCATATAAGCCGGTAGAGTGAAACTGGGGCTGTTCGCCAGTGGAAACAAGCGGCCGGCCGCGACCAGCGGCGCGGCGATCCGCTCCGGCAGAAAGCAGGAGCCGCCGTTACGCGACACCAGTTGCGCGGCCAGCCAGCCGATGTTAACGCGCTGGGCCGGTCCTTCCAGATCGGGGAAACAGTTGGCGTGTTTGGTATAAAACGCCGGACCCCAATCGACGTAGACGTAGTCCGGGTCGGGCCAGCGCCGATCCGGTTCGCTGGCCAGTAAGATCAAGGTCTCGTCGAACAAATGCTCGATCAGCAGGCCGGCGCCGTGTTGCGGCGTGTACATCATGCCGATATCGATGCGGCCCTGGATCAGGCCGCGCATCAAGTCGTCCTCGAAACCGATTTCGCCGCGGATCGCGATGTCCGGAATCGTCCGGCGTATCTCGCCTATCCAATCCGGCAGCACCGCTTGCCACAGCCCGACGCGGGCGCCGATCGCGATGCTGGCTCGAAACCGGCTGGGTAGGCCGATGTCGTGGCGGGCTTGTTCGAAGGTCAGTAACAGGCTTTGCGCATGTGGCAGAAATCGCTGGCCTTGGCTAGTCAGCGCGGCGCCGGCGCGGTTGCGCACGAACAACGCGGCGCCCAACTCGGCTTCCAAACGCTGAATGCGGATGCTGACCGTCGATTGGGTGACGTACAAATGCCCGGCCGCTGCCTGAAAACTACCGTGGGCGGCCACGCTTAAGAAAGTCTTGATTTGGTCGAGATCCATGTCTTTGTATTGATTTTTTCGATATTAAAGTCCAATTAAATTCGCTTGTCTAATGTTATGCGGCTTTTTATAGTGGGTCACCGTCGAATAGAAAGCGATTCGCTGTTATTTGGCTGAGTGTTTTTTGCGTCCCGCGATTCCCAATATTCTGGGGGAAGTCGATATGTCCGATTTAGAAGCTATGGCCCCACGCGGGAACGCGCCTGGGCGACGTTGTAAAACAGGGAGTCAAACCGTGATTATCCGGGCCGCATCGGCGCTTGCCGGATTGTGGCTGGCCGCCGGCTGCGCGGCGACCAGCCCGAAGCAGGCGGCGGATTCGGGCGTGGCGCCGGTTTCGGTGTTGGTCGTGCCGTTGCAAGCGCCGCCTCTGGAGGTCTGGCCAGACCTGATCGAACAACGTCAACCGGCTTACCGCCAGATTCGTCATCAAGCCTTGGACTTCCCGGTTCACCGGGCGGCGTTTCGCTTGCCCGGCGGGATTTTAACCAGCGGTGCGCTCACCGGCGACGATGCGATCGCGTCGTCCGGCCCGGATTGGTCGCCGCTGCCGGCCCTGGCCGAGCGGGCCGCGCTGACCTTGCGCGCGCAAGGTGTCTACGCCAACGTTGCGGGTGCAATCGCCGCCTTGCCGTTGGCTCCGGAAACCGCCGATCCGGCGCGCTGGCGCGCGACGGTCCAGGCATGGTACGCCGCGCCGGCCGCCGTCTACCCTGTCGGCGTCGCCGACAAAGTGCTGGAATTGGGCATGTTTGGCTGGCGAACCTTCGACGATCAATTGTCGCTACGTTTGTTATGGAAATGGATCGATCCGGCCAGCGGCCGGGTGACCGGGCGCGGTAGCTCGGAATGTACCTTGGTCGATCCGCAAGCGCGCGCCTCGTTAACCGTGGACGGTGCCGCCTTCAAGAGCGCGACGCTAAAACTGGGTGGCGCGTTACTCGACGACGGGTTGCCGGCCGGTTCCGCCGGGCCGCGATGAGCGGGCGCATGTTAAGACGCCTGCGGGGATGGCGCTTCGGTTTATTCAACGCCTGTTTGGGGTTGGCGCATGCGCTGGTGATTTTCAATGCCGGGGCCTACATCGCCATGTTGCCGCGCGTCGCCGGCGGTCTGGGTATCGCGCCCAGCGAGGCGACCTGGACCCAGACCGATTACATGATGGCACTGGCGCTGGCTTATCCGTTGGGCGCTTGGCTGGTCAGACGCGTCGGCGACTACCGGGTGCTGGTGACGGCCTTGGTCGGTTTTGCCGTTGCATCCTGGTTGTGCGCCGCGGCGGACGGCTACGCGCGCTATCTGGCAGCGCGAATTTTACTCGGCGTTTGTGGCGGCATTTCGCTGCCGGCCGGGCAGACTTTGCTGTTGAACGAATATCCAGCGCGCGGAAAGTCGGTCGGTGTCGGCGTCTGGAGTGTATTTACGCTGACGCCGTTCAGCCTGGGGCCGCCGATCGGCGGCTGGATCGCCGACGAATGGGGGTGGCGCTGCCTGTTTTGGGCGAATGTGCCGATCGCGTTGAGCATTGCCGGCCTGGTCGCGGCCTTGCTATACCAGCGCAAGGTAGCCGTTGCCCGGTTGCGCTTCGATGGGCTGGGGTTGGCGAGTTGCGTTACGGCCTGGTTCGGTTTACAGACTTTATTGAATCGCGGCAACGACGTCGATTGGTGGCGGGCCGATTCGCAAATCGTCTTAGGGCTGGCGACGTTGTTGGCATTCGCGGTCTGGATAGGACGGGCGCGCTCAACTCGCCGACCTTATCTGGATTTACGGCTATTGACCCGTCGCAATTTCGCGATTGGATTGACGGTATTGTGCGCCGGGTTTTTGGGGTTCCAGGGATTGTTGTCGCTGCTGATTGTGCAATTGCAGCTGAATTTGGGCTACTCGTCGTGGTTGGCCGGCCTGGTTTTCTTGCCGATGGCGGTTTTCGCCAAACCGGTCGCGGCGGTGATGCATGAAATCGTCAAGCGCGTGGACGCCCGTTGGCTCGCGAGCTTGAGCCTGGCCGGATTTTCGGTGTGCTATTTTTGGTTGAGCCGCTTCGACGATAGCGCGGCCTTCGCGACGCTGTTGGGGCCGAAATTGCTGGAAGGCGCCTGCTTGGGCGGATTCTTCGTGCCGTTAACCGCGCTGATGCTGCACGATTTACCGGCGCGGCGTCACGCCGCCGCGCTGGAATTGGCCGGCGCGTTGCGCATCGCGGCCGGCGCGATCGGTATTACCTTGCAAGGTTGCGTACTTTATCGGCGCGCGCCGCTACATGCCGTTCATTACGCTGAGTGGATGGGAGCCGATAGCGTGGCCGCCGAACGGGCCGCGTCGTGGTGGCGGGCGGCCGGCTATACCGACGATCGGGGCTTGGCCAGGCTAGCGAAAGCGGCCGCGCGGCAAGCGGCGATCCAGGGTATCGACGATGCGTTTTGGCTTGCCGGTTGCGGCTTTGCGATCTTGGCGGCGCTGGTCTGGCTGGCGCGGCCGACGCGGGTGCGCTCGGCGCTGGCCGATTGGCGCGACGGTCGCGAGGAAGCGGTCATGGAGGAAAACGCGTGAAACTCGCCGGCTGGGTTTGGATCGTTGCGCTAGCGGGGTTGGGCGGATGCGCCCGGTTTGGCGAATCCCGGCCGGCCGCCGAGCAAATTTCGCTCCCGCCGATGACGCAAACCTTGCGAGATGCGCAAACCGGCGCTTGGCCGGTATCGGACTGGTGGCGCCAATTCGGCAGTCCGGAACTGGATCGGCTGATCGAAACGGCGTTGGCGGACAATCCCGACCTGGGTGTTGCCGCCGCTCGTTTGCGGCAGGCGCGGGCGCTGGTCGACGGTCAGGCCGCGGCACTCTATCCGACCGTGAGCGCCAATGTCGCTTTCAGTGCTCAGCGGTTTTCGGCCAACAGCGTTCAGGCGAAACTGGCCGGCGAGCAGTTTCGGCAATTATTAATCGATCCCGTGGTGTTACGGTATCACCTGGATCTTTGGGGTAGGGATCGCGCCGAATTGCAGCAGGCCGTGGACGGCGCGTTAGCTAGCGCCGCTGAATTGACGGACGCCCGGTTAATGTTGGCGGGTAGCGTGGCCCGAGCCTATTTCGACTTGGTCGCGGCCGAGCAACAACGTTTGGTCGGCGAACGCTTGCTGGACAGTCGCCGGCGGTTGCTGGCCCTGGCGGCCCGTCGGCGCGACAGCGGTTTGAGCGGCGATGCGCCCTGGCTGAACACGCAAATAGACCTCGGCGAATCCGAGGCAAGCTTGGCGGCGACCGGCGCTTCGGTCGAACTCGGGCGGCATTTGCTGGCGGCGTTGGCCGGGCGCGGCCCGGATTGGGGGGAGGATATCCGCGTCGAGCACGCGACGCCGGCTTGGCCGGGTTTGCCGGCCGATTTGCCGTTGCATTTGTTGGCGCGCCGACCCGATGTCAGCGCGGCGCGGTTACGTGCCGAGGCGGCTGCGGAAGCCGTGCATGTCGCCCAAACCGAGTTTTATCCGGACGTGAATTTGATCGGCTTGGCGGGCTTGCATAGCGTTAGCCTAACCGACGTGGTATTCCACGGTACGAGTCTGGCGTACGCGGTTGGGCCGTCGTTGACATTCCCGCTGTTCGAAGGTGGTCGGCTGCGCGCTAATTTGGCCGATAGCGAGGCTGGTTACGACGCGGCGGTCGAGTTTTACAATGCGACATTGTCGACGGCGGCGCGCGAGGTCGTCGATGCCGTGAGTCGTGGCCGTGAGGCGCACGCCACCGCTGAAGCGCTAGCCCAAAACCTAGCGGATGCGGAACGGACCAAGCGAGTGGCCGACATTTTGCGGCAAACGGGCTTAAGCGATGCCTCCGGCCCGCTTCAGGCCGCCGTTGTCGTCGATAGGCTGCACTGGCGAATTGCCACGGCGCAAGCGGCGCGGGCTAAGGCGGTTGTCGCGTTGTGCGAAGCCTTGGGCGGCGGTTTTCAGGAAGACCAAGTCCTGTCGGTTGGCCGATGAGCGAAATCCCCAGACTCGGTCCCCGAGCGGCCCTGCGTCGGCGCAATCGGCGCTTGCGGTGGACCTTGATCGCTTGCGTAACGGTTGCATCGGCTTATGCCGCGCGCGGCTGGTGGCTGGATAGACACTGGGTGAGTACCGACGATGCTTTTGTCGCCGGTCATGTGGTTGGGGTCGAGGCGCAAACGGCGGGCACGGTGGTGGAGATATTGGCCGAGGACACGCAAGCGGTGGCGGCCGGTCAGTTGTTGGTCAGGCTGGATGGCCGGCATGCCGAAATCGGCTTGCGTCAAGCCGAGGCTGAGTTGGCGGATGCGATTCGGCGGATCGCGGCATTGGCGGCGAAGCGGGACACCTTGCGCCAACGCTTGGCGGTGCGCGGCGCGGCATTGGCGGCGGTCCGTCACGACCTCAACCGTATGCGTTTGGCGATTGACGAGGGCGCGGTATCCGAACAGCAAGTGCAAAATGCCGAAGATAAAATCCGCGAGCTGGAAGCGGCGGAGTTCGAAGTCGGCGCGGAACAAACCGAATTGGCGGCGCAACTCGGAACCACCGACATTGCCGAGCATCCTGCCGTCGAATTAGCCAAGCAACGCTTGCGTCGTGCTTATTTGGAGTACCGGCGTCGGGAAGTCCGCGCGCCCGTCGCAGGTGTCGTCGCCAAACGTAAGGCGAGGGTTGGCGATAGCGTTCAACCGGGCATCGCGTTATTGACCATCGTGGCCGTGGATCGTTTGTGGGTCGAGGCCAATGTGCCGGAAAACCGCATAGCCGGCATTCGTCCGGGTCTGCAGGCCGAAATCCGGGTCGATGCCTATCCGGACCGGCTTTATCACGGTCGCGTGGAGGGTTTGCTGCCGGGTACCGGCAGCGTGTTTGCGTTATTGCCGGCCGATAACGCGACCGGCAATTTCATTCATGTCGCCGAGCGGGTGCCGGTCCGGGTGGTCCTGGACAGCGTGGAACTGGCCGAGCGGCCGCTACAGCCGGGATTGTCGACGCTGACTCGAATCGAATTGGTTGCCGATGATCGTCAAACTCCCGGACAATCGCTGGTCGATACGACTGCCGTCGAGTATAGAACCATGGTTTACGACGACGAGTTAGCCGGGGTGGAAGATGCGATCGCGTCGATTGTCGCGGCTAACCGGTGGTAGCAAATGGGGTGTATTGGTTTGGCAAGGCATCGGCGAGATTACAAAAAGGCATTGAGCTGTTCTCTATGGGTAGCTCCATGCGTGGTCGGGTGTCGTTGCTCGAATAGCAGCTTCGCCCGACTTTGTTGGCTTTGGCACAATCTGGCGTTCGCGAAAGACTCGGATTTGGGCAGGAAGTGCCGGGCAATGCTGGGCCGCGACGGTCGGTTCGCCTATTTTCAGAGATCGCCTACAATTTGGAACGGCTTTTGCTGAATGGGTTTACCATCCATTGTCGAGAGTGTGCCATGACCTTACATATTGCCTCCATGATGCCGGACCGCGCGCTGGAAGACAGCGCGATCGCCAAGGCCATTACCAAAGTTGCCATCGATCTGGCCGGACTGCGCGAGCATCATCTGCAGAAGCGCATGCCGGTCGTGGATATTGTGTTTATGCTGCCGAGCCGGGTCGAAAAAGCCGATTTCGACGGCTTGCGCTTGCATTCTTTCGACGAGTCGATGCAGGTTTTGCGGGTCGAATCGGCGGTGCCCGAGAAAATGGTGGCGTCGTCTCACGCCGAGCGTTACGTGGTTGCGGTGATGCTTGATGCGATTGAAGCCGCCGGCGACTTTTTCGCCGAGAGAAGCATTTTGTTCGATGCGCCGGAGCATCTGGCAATGGTGCTTGCGTTGTTTCCCGATCGGCAACACGCGATCAATTAAGGCTCGCTCGGCTAAGTCTTGCGACTGGCTCGCGTCGCGGCCACTGGCGTCGCGATTGACGATAGTCTAGCGCATTTGAGGTTGTCGAGTCAGTGTGACCGGATTGCTTAACGCGATTCGGCTTGGCCGGAAAAACGGTTTCGGGCCGGGTAGGTTTTAGTTTTCGGGGTGGATTTTGTGGCCGAATAATCGGTTGCCCCAAATTTAATGACACAAAAAAGCCGCTTTCCAGCGGCTTTTTTGGTAGAACCGATTAACGTTTCGAGTATTGCGGACGTTTTCTGGCTTTGTGTAGACCGACTTTTTTACGTTCGACGACACGGGCGTCGCGAGTTACGTAACCGGCTTTACGCAGGGGCGATCTCAATACTTCGTCGAATTCGATTAGGGCGCGAGCCAAGCCATGTCTGATGGCACCGGCTTGACCAGATGGGCCTCCGCCGCTAACGAGGATGTTGACGTCGAAGTCGGCGGTTTTGCCCAACAACTCCAGCGGTTGTCTGGCAATCATCTCGTCGGTTTTGCGACCGAAATATTGCTCAACAGGGAGGCTGTTGATGGTGAATTTGCCTGAGCCGATGGTGGCGTAAACGCGCGCGACCGAGCTTTTGCGACGACCTGTTCCGTAGTACTGAGCTGCCATAAACTATCTACCTGCTTAGAATTCTAAAACTTTGGGTTGCTGAGACTGATGATTGTGCTCAGAACCCGCGTAAACTTTCAATTTTTTGAACATTGCCCGCCCCAACGGATTCTTAGGCAGCATGCCTTGTACCGCGGTTGTGATGATGCGGTCCGGGAAGGTTTGTCTCAATTTGCCCAGCGAAGCAGACTTCATGTTGCCTATGTAGCCGGTGTGGCGATAGTACATTTTGTCTTTTTCCTTGTTGCCGGTCACGCCGACTTTCTCGGCGTTGATGACGATGATGTAGTCGCCAGTGTCGACATGCGGCGTGTATTCGGGTTTGTGTTTGCCGCGAAGACGGCGTGCAATCTCAGTAGCAAGGCGACCTAATGTCTTTCCTTCCGCATCGATCACGTACCAGTCGCGCTTAACTTCCGCGGGCTTTGCACTAAATGTTTTCATTATTTGCTTCTCAAAGGTTGAGGCGGTCTATAAAAACCCGGAATTCTACTGAAACGTCAAGCCAAATTCAAGTTTATTTGGGTTTGAATACCGACGCTTAACCGTGTGCTTGTGTTTCATCGATCGCGTAAGCACCTGGCGCGCGGTGTTCGTAACGATAGTCGTCACTTCGGATTATTATCAAGACCGGCGGGAGATCCTAGGATGCTTTGGCCTTTGGCCGCGCGGATTTTGGGTGACGAGAGCGAAACACGGTGTCCAGCGGCGAATTTCGATCGATGGAAAACTCGGGCTATCGATGCGACCCGTGATCAGTTCGCCAGACAGCGCGCGAACGGCACCCAAGTCCAGTATTGATAACGGCGATTTCACTGGTAGTCTTGCCTAAGGCGCGGAGAACCAAGTCCGAAACTGTCATAATCGCCCGCCTCGGGATACTATAGCGCTCCAGTGAGCGGCCCACTCTCGATCGGCTTGGGAGATTCGTCAATCAGCCGGTGTATCGCGAGCCGCGAGAACGATCATTTAACGCACAGACCAGAAAAATCGCTTATGCAAACATTAAACAGAACAATTACAAAAAATGTGACATGGATTTTTTTCGGCGCCTGCTTGGCCTCGTTTAACGTCGCCCGGGCCGAATCCGATATGCAACTGCAGGAAAAAGCGCTGAAGGCGCGGGAAATGAGTCGGCATCAGGAGCAAGGCGTCGACCATTCCGCTCACGCCGCTCCGGCCGACGAAACCGGCGGGTTTCGCGGCGTGTTCTACGGTTACTTGCCGTGTAAGGAAAAGGATTGCGATGGTTTTAAAATGACGTTGTCGCTCAAACCAAAAAGCAATTATTTGTTGGTAACCCAATACGCCAGGGAGTCCAGTCGGGAGTATTACGACAAAGGTAAATACGCGTGGGACGAAAAGTCCCACACCTTGCTGCTAACCTCGAAGAAAGACGAATCGGTGCGGAAATTCACGATTCAGGACGACAGTACGCTGGTGTTGCTGAACAGCGACGGCAAGCCGATGGCCGGCGATCAGGACGACTATACCTTGCGCCGCAGCGACAAAGCCAAATCCCGCGAAGTGCATATTCATTAACGCGAGCAGGCGGCGAGGCGACCAATCTCCGCGCCGCCTTGCCGGGGCCGTTTTTTGTCGGTCTCGCCGGTGCTGACTTAGAGTTTGATCTTCAGCGAATGCAGCTTACGATAAAGGTGGGTGCGCTCCATGCCGATAGCCGCCGCCAATTTGGCCACGCTGCCGCCGGTCTTTTCGAAGTGGTATTCCAGATAGGATTTTTCGAAGTGGTCGCGGGCTTCCTTTAGCGGCAAATTGAAAAATTCCGGCACGTTCGAGCCCAGTTTGGGTTGCTCCGCGATCGAGCCCAGCGCGGTCTTGACTTCGTCCAGCTCGATGTCGTCGCCGGCGCCCAAAATCATCAGGCGTTGCACCAGATTGCGCAATTCGCGGACGTTCCCCGGCCAGCTGTAGTTGCGCAAATAATTTTGCGCGGCCATCGAGAAGCGTCGGAACGGCAATTTTTCGTGCATCACGAAATGATCGACGTAGAAATTCAACAGTGCCGGTACGTCTTCGCTGTGATCGCGTAGCGGCGAGATGTCCAGCGTCACCACGTTCAGTAAATAGTACAAATCCTGGCGAAAACGGCCGCTGTTGACCTCCTCGTCCAGCGCTAACCGCGTCGAAGCGACGACGCGCACATCCACTCTGACCGCCTGACTGCCGCCGACTCGCAGAAAGGAGCTGGATTCCAGCGCGCTGAGCAAGCGGGTTTGGGTTTCCGGGTCCATGCCGCCGATTTCGCCGAGGAACAAGGTGCCCCGATGGGCTTGTTCCAGCAAGCCTCGATAAATCCGGCCGTTGTCCTCGCGGCCGAAAAACTCGACGGCGGCGTTTTCCGGCGAAATGCTGCCGACCGAGACGTCGACGAAAGGGCCGTCGCGCCGCGAGCTGGCGTTGTGCAGATAACGGGCGTACATTTCCTTGCCGACGCCGGCCTCGCCGACGAACAGCACCCGGGCGTCGTGTTGGGCCAGACGCTTCAGTTTGTCCTTGGTGCGCTCGACCACGGCGCTCTTGCCGACCGGCTCGACCGTGATCATCAGTTGTTGTTTCAGGCCGGCGTTTTCGCGTTGCAGAGAACTGGTTTCCAGCGCCCGCTCGACGATCAGCAGCAATTTAGCCAGCGACAGCGGTTTTTCCAGAAAGTCGTAGGCGCCCAGCCGAGTGGCTTCGACCGCCGATTCGACCGAACCGTGACCGGACATCATGATCACCGGACATAGCGAGCTATCCTCTCCGACCCATTCGCGTAGCAAGGTGATGCCGTCGCTGTCCGGCATCCAGATGTCCAGCAATATCAGATTGGGCGGACGTTGGTTTTTCAGCTTACGGGCTTCGGTGGCGTTTTCCGCCATTGCCACCTCGTAACCTTCGTCTTCCAAAATTTCCGATACCAGTTGACGAATGTCCTGCTCGTCGTCGACGACCAAAATAAAGGGCGCTTGCTTGTTCATGAAGGGTTCCCGAATTCAAAGACCGGCAGTTGGATGATGAAGCCGGCCCCGGCATTATAAGACGTATCCACCCAGATCACGCCGCCGTGTTCCTCGATAATTTTCTTGACGATGGCCAGACCCAAGCCGGTGCCCTTGGCCTTGCTGGTCACGTAGGGTTCGAAGATGGTTTCGATCTGTTCGGCGTTCAGGCCGCTACCGTTGTCGTACAGGCTTAATTCCACGTATTCGGCGTTGTTGCGCACCACCTTGGCGATCTTGATCGCCACCCGGCACTGTTCGGCGGTCGCTTCCTGCGCGTTTTTGATCAGATTATGCAGCACTTGGCGAATGCTGACCGGGTCGGCTTCGACGATGACCCGCTGATTCTTGAAATCAGTATCGAATTTAATGCCGAACGGCGTGTACAGCGCCAGCACTTCCTGAATCAATTCCAGCAGATTGATTTTTTCGACTTGTTTTTTGGACGGCCGGGCGTATTCCGAGAAGTCGTCCACCATCCGCTTCATTGCTTCGACCTGTTGAACGATGGTGCGGGTGCCGCGTTGCAGGAATTCGGCGCCGGCGTCGTCGAGTTCCTTCGCCAGTTTGTGCTGCAGGCGTTCGGCCGACAACTGGATCGGCGTCAGCGGATTTTTGATTTCGTGTGCCAGGCGCCGCGCCACTTCGCCCCAGGCCGCATTCTTTTGGGCTTGAATCAGGTCGGTGACGTCGTCGAATACCACGACGGCGCCGGTGCGGCTGCCGTCCTGCTGAAACAGCGGCGTACCGCGGCAAAGCAACTCCTGGCGGCCGTTGGGGCCGAGGAAGACGATGCGCTGCTCCCAGATGTCGTCCGCTTTTTCCAGCAGGCGCTGGATGGCGGTCAGCATGTCGGCGAGTTCGGCGTGGTTGGCTGCCAATTCCGGCAAGGTTTGGCCGACGAAATGGCTGACCGGGATGTGCAGAATCCGGTAAGCGGCTTGATTGGCGGTGCGGATGTAGTAGCGGGCGTCGAAGCTGATCACGCCGGCGGTCAAATTGGCGAGGATGGTTTCCAGGTAGGCGCGTTGATTTTCCACTTCCAGACCGGCGGCGCGGGTTTCGTCGCGGGAGCGGCCGATGCGTTTGGTCATCTGGTTGAAGGATTCGACCAAAAAGCCCAAATCGTCCTGGCTCATCACCGGCAATTGCTGCTGATAGTCGCCGTCGGCGACGGCCTGGGTGCCTTTGACCAACTCCTTGACCGGCGCGACGATGTTGCGGATGCTGATGAAGGCCACCCAGATCGCCGCCAGCAGACTCAGCAACAGCACTAGCAGCAGTATCAACGAGAAGCTGGTTTTCAACGAGTCGCGTAGAAAATTCATCTGCTGGTAGCGAATGAAGGCGAACTCGATCGAGTCGGCCAAGTCGGTGACCCGCAGCGGAATCGGATAGAGCACTTGCAGATAACGGCTTTGGTCCGGCTCCAACGAGACGATGATGCGGACCAGCATGTCGTCGTTGTCGCCGGGATCGAACGCGAAGTATTGCTTGTTTTGGCGCAGTTGCAGCCAGATTTGTTCGTCCGGCATGTGCGGCAGAATGTCGCTGGGATTGACGCTACTCGACGCCAGAATTCGGCCTTGGTTGGTGAAGGCCGCCAGCTCCAGCGCGCCGGATTCGGCCCACAGCGAGCCGATTTCCAACGCGATCAAATGCTCTGACTTGCCGCGCAACTTGTCGGCCATTTGCTGGGTTTGCTTGATATGCCAATTCATCCGTTGGGTCAGCGACGACTGGCTCAGTTCCAGCGCGTCGTCCATCGCCCGGTCGATTTCGACGTTGAACCAACTGTCGATGCCTTGATGCAGGAATTGCACCGAAAAATAAAACACGATAGCCGCCGGCGCCAGTGCCAACAACACGAACAGCGACACCATCCGGGTGGTTAGCCGAGAACCGGCTTCTTTCTTTTTCAGTTCTCGGACCAGCGAGTAGGCGTTGAAAACGACCAGGCCCAGCAGGATGATCGATCCGAGCGTATTGATGACCAGCAGCCAGGAATACATTTCGCCGAGTTCCGACGATTCCTGGCTGGCGCTGCTCATCAATTGCAACAGCAGCATGACCACCCCGAACAGGATGACGATCAAGGCACTGGCCGGCAGTTTTATTTTGGGATTGACCATAAATACCAGTCGCTGGACAAAAACCACCGATGGTCGAGATAGGCCATCGGGCGGAGTGGAATCGGCAGGGCCTCGCGGTCGAAGCGGGTTTTTACCGCGAGCTGCAACGGCGCCGAGTTCGGATTTTCGCCGGGCGGCGCCACGTCCGCGCTGATCGATGCCATGAAGGCCAAGGCCGCGCTCAGGGTTAAGAACATTTCGCTACCGGCATTTTCGGTCTCGACGGCGTATTGGTTTAGCAGAGCGTGAAATTGCAGGGTATAACGCAGTTCCCGGTTGTAGATGGTTTCGTCCCACAACGGGCCGGGATGGCGCAACTCGAGAATGACGCGCCAAGTCAGCGGCACGCCTTTATGCAGAGCTTCCTTGGCGGTCGGGCTCAGCCGATATTCGATTTGCACGCCGGCGGTGTAGCCACGCTCGCCGGTTTGCCATTGCGGGTAGCCGATTCGGGCCGAGTAATCGCCGGCCGTGGCGGCGGGTAGCCATAAGGCGGTTATCAGCCAGATCAAGGTGTTCAAGCAGCGCCGATTTCTGAGGTATCCTGGCACGCGCCGCCGCGTGTCGCTGTATCCGGCCGGGTCGCTCAGCGCGGTATCAAGCGGTTTTCCGCAGCTTGGCATAATAAAATCCGTCCATTTGCCGGTCGCCGGTCAGAATCTGCCGGCCGTGTGGACGCGCCAAGCCCCAGTGAGCGGCGATGGGAAGTTCAACAGCCTCGGGGTGATTGGCCAGGAATTGCGCGATCTGCGCTTCGTTTTCCCGCTTCAGAACCGAACAGGTGGCGTAGAGCAGGATGCCGTCGGGCGCCAACAAGCCCCATACGGCGTCGAGGATTTGCGCTTGCAACGCGGTCAGCGCCGTCAGATCGGACTCGCGGCGTAGCAGTTTGATGTCGGGATGGCGGCGGATCACGCCGAGGCCGGAGCAAGGCGCATCCACCAGAATTCGCTCGAAAAGGCGGCCGTCGGCCCACGAATCCGGGCGAGTGGCGTCCGCCGCCAGCGTCGTTGCGGTCAAGCCGAGGCGAGCCAGATTGTCGTCGACCCGTTTTAATCGAGCGGGGTCGATGTCTATCGCCAATACCTCGGCCGCGGGTTGCATTTCCAGGACCGCCGCGGTTTTACCGCCCGGCGCGGCGCAAACGTCGAGCACGCGCTGACCGGCTTGCACGTCGAGCAACTCGGCGGCCAGTTGCGCGGCGGCATCTTGTACCGATACGCGGCCGTCGGTGAAACCGGGCAGTTGTTCGACGGACAAGGCTTGGTCCAGACGTAGCGCGGTCGCGCAACCGTCCACCGCTTGGGCGGCGATGCCGGCGGCGGCCAGTTCGTCCAGATAAGTGCCGCGCTCGCCGCGCCGGGTGTTGACCCGCAGCATCATCGGCGGGGCGTGGTCGTCGGCGCTGAGCAGCCTTGGGTAGTGGTCGGGCCAGTCGGCGGCAAACGCGGCGATCATCCAGGCCGGATGGTTGGAGCTGGCCTGTTCATCGGCCGCGCAGGCGGCGGTCAGGGCTTCGGCATCACGCAGATACTGGCGCAATACCGCGTTAACCAGGTTTTTGGACCAAGGTTTGTGGCTAGTGGCGGCGACGGTTTCCGATACCGCCGCGTGCGGTTTGACCCGCATGTGCTGCAACTGATAAAGCCCGACCAGCAGCAAAGCCTTGATATCGGCATCCTTGGCTTTCAGCGGCCTGGACAACAGTTTGCCGAGCATGAATTCCAGCGCGAAATAGTGGCGGATCACGCCATAGCAACAGGCTTGGACGAAGGCCTTGTCCTGGTGGTCCTTGATTTTTGGGAGGCCGGCATCGAGCGCGGCGGTTAACGAAACGCCGTCGGCGAGGACCTTGGCGAGTATCTGCGCCGCGCAGCCGCGAAGATTCATAATCCCAGCACCGCGCCGTCGGCCGGATGGGCGTTCAGAAAGTCGCGGGCGGACAGACGTTTGCCGCCGGGCAGTTGTACTTCCAACAGCCGCAAGGTGCCGGCGCCGGTGGCGACATCCAAAGCGTGCTCGCTGCAATCGACCGATCCAGGCGGGCCGCCGACAGGACGGGTTCCCACGGCGGCCCGCCAAACGCGCAACACTTGATCGTCGAAGCTGGTTTGCGCGACCGGCCAGGCATTCAGGCCGCGAATTTTGCGGTCCAGCGCATCGGCCGATTCCGACCAATCCAGAATCGCTTCGGCTTTTTCGAGTTTGTGGGCGTAGGTGACCAAGGCTTCGTCCTGCGGCTCCGCGACCACGTTGCCGGAGGCGATTTGATCGACGACGGTCACCAATCCTTCCGCGCCCAGCAGCGCGAGGTGGTCGTGCAGTTCGCTGCTGGTCGAAGTTGGGCCGATCGGGCAGACGGCTTTGTACAACATATCGCCGGCATCCAGCTTTTTGACAACCTTCATGATCGTGATGCCGGTCTCGGCGTCACCGGCCATCACGGCGCGATGGATGGGCGCCGCGCCGCGCCAGCGCGGCAACAGCGAACCGTGAACGTTGATGCTGCCGAATTTGGGAATGTCTAGTACCGCTTGCGGCAGGATCAGGCCGTAGGCGACAACCACCAGTAAATCGGGCTGCAGGGTCGCCAGTGCTTGAATAGCGCCGACTTGTTTGAAGTTCTCCGGCTGGTGGACCGGGATGGCGTGTTCCAACGCCAGGGCCTTGATCGGACTGGCGGTCAGTTTGCGGCCCCGGCCGGCGGGGCGGTCGGGCTGGGTGTAAACCGCGACGACCCGATGCCGCGAAGCGATCAGGGCTTGCAGCGTCGGTACCGCAAAGTCCGGCGTACCGGCGAAGACGATGTTCATCGGGAAGTCCTTTATAAGCCCTGAGACTTGTGGATTTTGTCCAATTTGGCTTTGATCCGGTTGCGTTTGAAAGGGGACAGGTAATCGACAAACAGCTTGCCGAGCAAATGGTCCATTTCGTGTTGTATGCAGACGGCCAACAGGTCTCTGGCTTCAATTTCGAAGCTTTGGCCGTCGCGGTTTAGCGCCCGGACCTTGATATGCTCGGCACGACTGACTTTCTCGAAAAAACCGGGGACCGACAGGCAGCCTTCCTCGGATTCCTCGACGCCGTCGCGCTCGATGATTTCCGGGTTGATCAAGCAGATCGGCTCGTCCTTGTTCTCGCTGACGTCCATGACCAGCACGCGCTGGTGCACGTTGACTTGGGTCGCGGCCAGACCGACGCCCTTAGCGGCATACATGGTCTCCAGCATATCATCGACCAGGGTTTTGATGTCGTCGTCGACCTGGCTGACTTCCGCGGCGACCGTGCGCAGGCGTTTGTCGGGAAATTCCAGGATCTTAAGAATACTCACCCATTGCTCCTGTTGATTGTCTCGGTAAGCTGACGATTTTATCCGAAATCGGCTTAGCTTTGAATGCGAAGCGGGGATGGCCCCGGCGGCCGCGCCGGCGCGGGACTGGCATTCCATCGCAAATCATCTAAACTGTGCGCCGTTATCCATCATGTTACCGTGCGTCGCGGTCAACAAATTTCGGGGTCGGTCGGTAGGCTGATTTTCGGTTTCGGAATTGTCATTTGTCGTCATTTAGCTCGGTTTATTCAGGACTTCCTATGTTTTCGCGCACCTTACCGGCAGTTTTGCTTTTCCTGGCTCTGGCATGCGCCGCGGTTCGGGCCGACGAGTTGCAAATCAACCCCAGCCATCCGGACCAGTACACCGTGGTCAGGGGCGATACCCTGTGGGACATCTCCGGGAAGTTCTTGCAACATCCGTGGCAATGGCCGGAACTTTGGCGCAACAACCCGCAGATTAAGGATCCGCACTGGATTTATCCGGGCGACACGCTTTATTTTTCCTACGTCAACGGCGTGCCGCGTCTGAGTTTGACACCGCCGGGCGGCGACGAAAAAGTGATGCCCAAGGTGCGAGAATCTGCCGTAGACCGCGCGGTACAGATGATTCCGAGCGATGCGATCGTCCAGTTTTTGAATTCGCCGAAAGTGGTCAGCGCCGAGGAGTTGCAAAACGCGCCGTATGTGATCGGTTTCGTCGGCGAACATCTGATCGCCGGTTCCGGCGACGGCATTTACGTGCGGGGTATCGACGAGCCGCAAAGCCTGGGATATACCGTTTTCCGGCAGGGTAAGCCCTACGTTGACCCGCTGAGTCAGGAAATTCTCGGTTACGAGGCGCAATTCGTCGCCGACGCGACCCTGCAGGATATCGGCGATCCGGCCACGTTTGCGGTCAACAAGTCGGATACCGAGATTCAACGCGGCGACCGTTTGATGCCGACCGCGGCAGGCGAAATGGCCTTGAACTACTTTCCGCGTCCGCCGGAAAAACGGGTGGTCGGCAGCATCATTCGGGTCATGGGGGGGGTGTCGCAAATCGGTCAGCACGATGTCGTGGTCATCGACCGGGGTAGCGCCGACGGCCTGGAAGCCGGGCATACCCTGGATGTATACCGGCGCGGTCAGATGATTCTGGATCGCTATCAGTCTCAGCAGCCGGTCCCGGTGAAAATGCCGGACGAACAGGCCGGCGTTCTGATGGTGTTTCGGCCGTTCGAGCGGGTCAGTTACGCGCTAGTTATGAAGGCGACCGCGGCGATGCATACCTTGGATCGAGTGCAAACGCCTTGACGCAGAGCGGTCGAGTACCCACCCCACCTTCGGGCCACGCTTGAAAGACGCGGGGCATCCCGAAACTCGACAATGGCTGGCTCTTTTGCGGATGCCGGGTATCGGCGGCAAATCGGTCAGGCGGCTGTTGGAGCACTTTTCACCCGCCGAAGTGTTGGCCGCGTCCCGCGCCGACTTGAGGTCGCTCGACTTTAGCGAACGGCAAATCGATGCCGTTCTTCAGCCGGACTGGCAGCGCGTCGACTACGATTTGGCTTGGTTGGCGCAAGACGGCAATTATCTGTTGACGCTGGATGATCAGGAATATCCGGCCCAGCTCCGGGAAATCGCTGACCCGCCGCCGGTTTTATTCGTCAAGGGAAAGCCGGAGCTGTTGTTGGAGCCGCAGTTGGCCATCGTCGGCAGTCGCAACCCGTCCCCGCCGGGGGTGGATACCGCGACCGAATTCGCTAAAGCTCTGGCCGAGGCCGGATATACTGTCACCAGCGGCATGGCGCTCGGCATCGACGCCGCCAGTCATTGGGGCGCGTTAAGCGTTGGCGGTAACACCGTCGCGGTGGCCGGCACCGGTTTGGATAGAGTCTATCCGGCTTGTCACAAAGCGCTGGCCACCGAAATCGCCGCGAAAGGTGCGTTGGTTTCCGAGTTTCCGCCGGGCACCACCGCAAATGCAGGACATTTCCCTAAGCGCAATCGGATCATTAGCGGCTTGTGCGTTGGTTTGCTTGTCGTCGAAGCCGCCCAGCAGAGCGGTTCGCTGATTACCGCCCGATTGGCGCTGGAACAAAACCGCGAAGTGTTTGCGATTCCGGGCTCGATTCACAATCCTCTGGCGCGCGGTTGCAACGGTTTGATCCGGCAAGGGGCTAAATTAGTGGAAACCGCCGAGGATATTTTTGAGGAATTAGGTCAATATAATCAACGCAGTATGCGGGCTGGTCCCGAATTACCGCAGACGGTGCTTGACCTGGAACAACAAAATCTATTGAATTTGATTCCGTACAGCCCCACAACGGTTGATACGTTGGTCCGGAACAGTGGCTGGGCGGCGGAGGAAGTGTCGTCGATGCTGTTGGTGCTGGAGCTGCAGGGCTACATAGCCGGGGTCGCCGGCGGTAGCTACCTCAGAATCAAGTAAAGGCTTTTAATGAAAGAAGACATTTTTGATGTGCTCATCTATCTGTTCGAAAACTATCTCGACGGCGATAGCGACAACTATCCCGACACTTCGGTCATCGCCAGCGAACTGCTGGATGCCGGTTTTCAGCAGCCTGATGTCAATAGAGCCTTCGATTGGCTGGAGTCGCTGGCCGACATTGAAACTATCTCGACGATCGCTTCCCCGTCCTTTCGGATATTTGGCAGTCAGGAAATGGTCGTTTTTGATCTGGAATGCCGTAACTTTCTGATGTATCTGGAGCACACCGGTATCTTGAGTCCGGCTAACCGAGAGATTGCAATTGATCGGGCGATGGCGCTGAAGGAAGAAGAGATCACGTTGGACAAGTTGAAATGGATCGTGCTGATGGTACTGCTGAGTCAGCCCGGTGATAGCGCCGCTTTCTCCAGAATGGAAGACATCGTTTACGATCTGATTCCGACTTCTTTGCATTGATAGTACACGGATAGCATGAGCAAGAGTTTAGTCATCGTAGAGTCTCCGGCTAAATGTAAAACCATTGAAAAATACCTTGGAAAGGACTTCCAGGTTCTGGCTTCTTACGGCCATGTTCGAGATCTGATTCCCAAGGAAGGTGCCGTCGATCCGGAGAATGATTTCTCGATGAAGTATCAGGTCATCGACCGAAATCAACGCCACTTGCAGGAAATCGGCAAGGCTCTGAAAAATGCCGATACGCTGTATCTGGCGACCGACCCTGACCGCGAGGGTGAAGCGATTTCCTGGCATGTCTACGAGCATTTGAAGGAAAAGAAACTGCTCAAGAATAAGGAAGTTCTGAGGGTGGTCTTCCACGAAATTACCAAAAAAGCCGTCACCGAAGCGATCGCCCATCCGACGGAGCTCTCCAATAATCTGGTCAACGCCCAGCAAGCGCGGCGAGCATTGGATTATCTGGTCGGTTTTAATCTGTCGCCGCTGTTGTGGAAAAAGATCCGGCGCGGTTTATCGGCCGGTCGCGTGCAAAGTCCGGCGTTGCGGATGATCGTCGAGCGCGAACTGGAAATCGAGGCGTTCAAAACTCGCGAATATTGGTCGCATACCGCCGATGCCAGTGCGCAAGGTCAGCCGTTCAAAGCCAAGCTGACGTACTACAACGGCGAGAAACTCAATCAATTCAGTTTTACCGACGAAGCAGCTGCCACCGTGGTCAAGCAAGCTTTGCTGGAGCAGGCCGACGGCAAATTGATCGTCGCCAAGCTGGAAAAAAAGCAGCGAAGCAAGAATCCGGCGCCGCCATTCATTACTTCGACATTGCAACAGGAAGCGGCACGTAAGCTGGGTTTTACTACCAAGCGGACGATGATGGTCGCGCAGCAACTCTACGAGGGTATCGATCTGGGCGGGGAGACCGTCGGTTTGATTTCCTATATGCGTACCGACTCGGTAAATTTGGCTGACGAAGCCATCGCCGACATCCGTGCCCTGATCGCCGAAAAATACGGCGCGGCGGATGTGCCCAAGGAGCCTCGGCAGTTTAAAACCAAATCAAAAAATGCTCAGGAAGCTCACGAGGCGATTCGGCCAACCTCGGTGCACCGTTTGCCTGAGCAGGTAAAAGGTCGGCTCAGTGCGGAGCAATTCAAACTCTATGATCTTATCTGGAAGCGCACCGTCGCGTGCCAGATGATCCATGCGACCTTGAACCAAGTGGCGGTCGATCTGAATTGCGGCAGCGAAAAGAACGTGTTTCGCGCGACCGGCTCCACGGTGACGAATCCCGGTTTCATGAAAGTCTATCTGGAAGGTGTCGACGACAGCAAGGAAGCCGCCGACGATCAGGATAGCCTGTTGCCGCCAATGGAAGAAGGGCGCCCGGTCGTGTTGAACGAAATCGCCGCCACGCAGCACTTTACCGAGCCGCCACCGCGCTACAGCGAGGCGAGTCTGGTCAAGGCTCTGGAAGAACACGGCATCGGTCGTCCGTCCACTTACGCGACGATTATCTCGACCTTGCAAAATCGCGAATACGTGACGATAGAAAATAAGCGGTTTTATCCGACCGATGTCGGGCGCATCGTCAACAAGTTCCTGACCGAACATTTCACCAAATACGTCGATTACAGCTTTACCGCCAATCTGGAAGACGACTTGGATGCGGTGTCGCGCGGCGAGAAGGATTGGATTCCGTTGATGAACGACTTTTGGCGGCCGTTCACGCAATTGATTAACGAGAAAGAAGAGAGTGTGCAGCGCAAGGATGTGACCCAGGAAAGCATAGACGAGGCCTGTCCGGAATGCGGTAGCCCGCTGTCGATCCGTTTGGGGCGTAACGGTCGTTTCATCGGCTGTACCAATTACCCAACCTGTTCTTATACCCGAAATATCGGCGAGGAGAGCAGCGCGACAACTGCCGAGCCGGAGGTGGCCGAAGGTCGCGATTGTCCGAAGTGCGCGTCGCCGTTGGTCATCAAGACTGGGCGATACGGCAAGTTTCTGGGGTGTAGTGCCTATCCCAAGTGCAAACACATCGAACCGCTGGAAAAGCCGCAGGACACCGGTGTTGAGTGTCCGCAGTGCAAGCAAGGCAATATCCTTAAGCGCAAGGCTCGTAGCGGCAAAATTTTCTATTCCTGCTCCGAGTATCCCAAATGCGACTACGCGCTATGGGACGCGCCGATTAAGGAAGCCTGTCCGGAGTGTCATTGGCCGATTTTGACGTTGAAAACCACTAAGCGGCGCGGAACGGAAAAAGTTTGCCCGCAAAAAGAGTGTAAATATGCAACGCCGTACGAAGGCGATCCTGACGATGTTAACGGACCCGCTTAAACTCGATTGGGGTAATCGGTGGCGTTGGCGGGTGGGCCTGAAAAACTAGACGCTTCCGGTTATTCCTCCACATAAGGGACTTCGGGCAAGGCGAGAGCTTGGCCGATCGATATTCCGTTGTCCGCCGCGAAGCCGGCATTGACTTCTAGCATGTACTTGGTCGCGCGTGCCATTTGGTAAACCCGGCACGGATCCCTGCGGCAGGGCGGCAAATTATCAAGGATGGCGACGACGCGGCCGCTGTCGTCCAAGAACAGCACATCCAGCGGTAGTAAGGTATTTTTCATCCAGATCGAGATGCGTCTGGCGCTTGGATAAACAAACAACATGCCTTCTCGTCGCCCCAATTCCCGTCTGTGCATCAATCCTCTTTCGCGGCTGTCGCGATCGGCCGCGACAGAAACCCACAATGCCAAGTGTTGGTCGGGCAAGTTGATCAAAGTGTTGAAACCCGAATCTTGGGACGCGGCTTCAAGGCGGCAGGAAAAAGTCGTTAGCCACATCAGTAGCAATAAAATGCGAGTTTCGGATAGAGTCATGCCGGAATCAGACGGGCCGGGTTGTGTTTGGGGGGGCGGCTGATTATAATGCCGCGTTCATTTATTTTGCGAGCGTGGCGAAATTGGTAGACGCGCTGGATTTAGGTTCCAGTGGTAACCCCGTGGGAGTTCGAGTCTCCCCGCTCGCACCATAGTCTCTTACGCATGGATACTGCGTC
This sequence comes from Methylomonas sp. LWB, assembly GCF_001856095.1. Lineage (NCBI taxonomy): Bacteria > Pseudomonadati > Pseudomonadota > Gammaproteobacteria > Methylococcales > Methylococcaceae > Methylomonas > Methylomonas sp. LWB. The sequence goes on along the minus strand of NZ_MKMC01000067.1, from coordinate 69,589 downwards.
CAAGTCTTTAGCTGGCTCCGCTGATCGATTCCCCCATTTATTTTTTTAATTTGTTCGAGGTAATGCAATGCAAGTTTCTGTCGAGAAGACATCCGAATTAAGCCGAAAAATGACCGTCAGCATTCCTGACGCCGTGGTTCAGGAAAAAATGGAAACTCGTTTGAAGCGCTTGGGGCGGGAAGTCAAAGTGGATGGGTTTCGGCCGGGTAAGGTGCCCGCCAGCATGATCAGGAAACTGTACGGCGAGCGAGTGCGCGGAGAAGTCACCGGCGATTTGATTCAAACGACGTATTTCGAAGCTCTTCAGCAACAGGAGCTGGTGCCGGCCGGTCATCCGCATATCCATCCCAGCGAAAAGACCGAGGGTTTCGAGTACGTCGCGGAGTTTGAAGTCTACCCGGAAGTGACCCTGGATGGCATATCCGCGCTGCAAATCGAGCGTCCGAACGCCACGGTCGAGGAATCGGATGTCGATGCGATGATCGAAAAGTTGCGTCAACAAAAGAAAACTTGGGCGGAAACCGAGAGGGCCTCGCAAGAAGGCGATCAAGTGACGATTCATTTTTCGGGTGTCTCCGAAGGCGAGAATTTCACCGACGGTAAAGTCGAGAATTACAAAGTCGAAATTGGCGCCAAGCAAATGATTCCCGGTTTTGAAGACGAATTGAAGGGTTTGTCGGTCGGCGCCACCAAGACTTTTATAGCGACTTTTCCAGAACAGTACAACAACCCGAAACTGGCGGGCAAACCGGCTGAGTTCGAGGTGGAACTCGTTAAAATCGAAGAACCGGTCTTGCCGGAAGTCAACGAAGAGTTCATCAAGGCTTATGGAGTGGAAGAGGGTGAGCTTGCGGCCTTCCGTTCGGACGTTCGCGCCAATATGGATCGGGAGTTGGTCAACGCACTGAAAAACAAATTGAAAACCGCCGCGATGGATGCTTTGTTCGAAAACATCACGTTTACGATTCCGAACGCATTGATCGATCAAGAAGTCGAAGCTCTGATGCAGCCCTACGCCGAACGTGCCAAAAACATGCGGTTGAAGCTGGAAGACCTGAATCTTCCCCGCGATACTTTCGAGGCGCAGGCAAAACGTCGCGTCGCGCTAGGCTTGATTTTGGGCGAGATTCTTCAGAAGAACGAGATTAAAGTCGACGCCGATAAAGTGCGGGAAGTCGTTGAAGACATGGCAAAAAGTTACGAGCGTCCGGAAGACGTCATCAATTGGTACTACGCGGATAAAGCCCGATTGAACGAGGTTCAGCAGATGGTTTTGGAAGATCAGGCTGTTGCTTGGATAGTAAGTCAGGCTAAAATCACCGACGTGACGGTAGGATTTGATGAAGTTATGGAAAAACGTTAACTAAATGAGGGCTTATGATGTTTAACCAAAATGCGATGAACGATATGATGGCACCCCAGGCCGCTGGCGGGTTGGTGCCTATAGTGGTTGAACAAACAGCCCGTGGGGAAAGATCGTTCGACATTTACTCCCGTCTGTTGAAAGAGCGGGTGATATTTCTGGTCGGCAAGGTTGAGGATTACATGGCTAATCTGGTTGTGGCCCAACTGTTGTTTCTGGAATCGGAAAATCCGGACAAGGACATTCATTTGTATATCAATTCGCCGGGCGGTTCGGTAACGGCCGGGATGGCGATTTACGATACGATGCAGTTCATCAAACCGGACGTCAGCACGATGTGCATCGGCCAGGCCGCCAGTATGGGAGCCTTGCTGTTGGCGGGCGGCGCGGCCGGCAAGCGTTACTGCCTGCCGCATTCCAGAGTGATGATTCACCAGCCCTTGGGCGGTTTCCAAGGGCAGGCGTCCGATATCGATATTCATGCGCGGGAAATTCTGGCGATTCGCGATCGTTTGAACAAGGTTTTAGCCAATCATACTGGACAGACCTTGCAAAAAATCGAGCAAGATACCGATAGGGACAATTTTCTCAGCGCCGACCAAGCCGTCGAATACGGTTTGATCGATAAAGTGTTGGCTAGCCGTATTGCGTGATAGCAAGGCGCGGCGCTGATAGGTGCCGCGCCCTGCTTGGTTTTGTTTAATTGTTCATCGAAACGATGAAGCGATCTGTTTGGATGGAGTTGGTCCATGAGTAGAGACAAAAAAGGTAAAGACGACGAGAAGCTGCTTTACTGTTCTTTTTGCGGTAAGAGTCAAAACGAAGTCAGGAAGCTAATCGCCGGCCCATCCGTCTACGTCTGCGACGAATGCGTTGAATTATGTAACGAAATTATTCGCGACGAATTGATGGAAGACCAACTGTCGTCCGGATCGTCCGCGGCCCTGCCCAAGCCGAAAGAAATCAAGGCGGAACTCGATAACTATGTGATCGGTCAGGACAAGGCTAAAAAAATCTTGGCCGTTGCCGTCTACAACCACTACAAACGCTTGCGTAGCAATAGCAAAAAATCGGATGTCGAATTGGCGAAGAGCAATATTTTGCTGATCGGTCCAACCGGTTCAGGTAAGACGCTGTTGGCCGAAACGCTGGCCAGATTGCTGGACGTTCCGTTCACGATCGCGGACGCCACGACGCTGACCGAAGCCGGTTATGTCGGCGAGGATGTCGAGAACATCATCCTCAAAATATTGCAAAAATGCGATTACGACGTCGAAAAGGCGGAGACCGGTATCGTTTATATCGACGAAATCGACAAGATTTCCCGCAAATCGGATAATCCTTCGATTACGCGCGACGTGTCCGGCGAGGGCGTGCAGCAAGCGCTGTTGAAGTTGATCGAAGGCACCGTGGCTTCCGTGCCTCCGCAAGGCGGCCGCAAGCACCCCCAGCAGGATTTTCTGCAGGTCAACACCGCGAACATATTGTTCATAGTCGGTGGCGCGTTTGCAGGTTTGGACAAAGTGATTAAACACCGTACCGAAAAAGGCGGCATTGGCTTTTCCGCCGACGTTAAAACCAAGGACGACAAACGCAATGTTGGCGAGATCTTCGCGGACGTGCGCGCCGAGGACCTGATCCGGTATGGTTTGATTCCGGAGTTCGTTGGACGCTTGCCCGTGATCGCTACGCTGGATGAGTTGGATGAGGATGCATTAATTCAAATTCTGACTCAGCCGAAAAACGCGTTGATCAAGCAATATAAGCACTTGTTCGAAATGGAAGGTGCCGAATTGGAGTTCCGCGACGATTCGTTGTCGGCGATTGCCCGCAAATCCATGGAGCGCAAGACCGGCGCCCGCGGTCTTCGAACCATCGTCGAAAACGTGCTGCTGGACACGATGTACGAATTGCCTTCCAACGAAAAAATCGCCAAGGTCGTTATTGACGAAACGGTGATACTTGGCAAGTCCGAGCCGATTTTGGTGTACGAGACCGAGCAGAAAATGGCCGCCTCCGATATATGATGGTTCAATTTTTGCTCTTTTAAGCCCGATCTGCGGCGAAAAGAGGCGTTTATCTTCGGATAAGCGCCTCTTTTTTTTGTTTCGCCGGAAATACTTGTTTTCTGAAACATCAACCTCATATAGGATTACAGTCAGTTTTCAGTTGCTCAAGAGGGCTAAGCCAATGACCCATTCAAAATCCACAGACGAATTAATTCCCGTACTGCCGCTCAGAGACGTGGTAGTTTACCCGCACATGGTCATACCGCTGTTTGTCGGCAGAGGAATGTCGATAGATGCTCTCGATGCGGCGATCAAACAAGACAAGCAAGTCTTGCTGGTGGCACAGAAGCAAGCGGATGTAGACGCCCCTGGCTTTGACGACTTGTATAAGGTCGGTACCCTGGCCAACATTCTGCAGTTGCTCAAACTGCCGGATGGGACTGTCAAGGTGTTGGTGGAAGGCAATCAACGTTGCTCGGTCATTCAATATCAAGAAGTCGAAAACTATTGCGCGGCTCGCGTCGTCGAATTGGAAGACGAAATCAATGTTTCCGAGCAGGAATTGGATGTGTTGCAGCGAACCGCGATCAACTCCTTCGATCAGTATGTCAAGCTGAACAATAAGATTCCGCCCGAAGTTTTGAATTCCTTGGCCGGCATCGATGACCCCAGTCGCTTAGCCGACACGATGGCGGCGCATATGGCGCTGAAGGTCGATGAAAAACAAGCCATGCTGGAGTTGGTCGATGTCGCCGCGCGTCTGGAAAATCTGATGACCTTGATGGAAGGCGAGGTCGATATTCTGGAAATGGAGAAAAAGATTCGTGGCCGGGTTAAGAAGCAGATGGAGAAAAATCAGCGAGAGTATTACCTGAATGAGCAGATGAAGGCGATTCAGAAAGAACTCGGCGAAATGGATGAAGCCAGCAACGAAATCGAGGAACTGGAGAAGAAAATTGCGGCGGCGGGGATGGCCGCCGAGGCGAAAACCAAAGCGACCGCGGAACTCAATAAGCTGAAAATGATGTCGCCAATGTCGGCGGAAGCGACCGTGGTGCGAAACTACATCGACTGGATGGTCAATGTACCTTGGAAAAAGAAAACCAAGGTGAGGCACGATTTGAAGGTGGCGGAAGAGGTTCTGGAAGCAGAGCACTACGGTTTGGAAAAGGTCAAGGAGCGCATCCTCGAATACTTGGCCGTTCAGCAGCGCGTTAAGCAATTAAAAGGGCCTATCCTGTGCCTAGTCGGCCCTCCGGGTGTCGGCAAGACTTCTCTGGGACAGTCGATTGCGCGGGCCACTAACCGAAAATACGTGAGAATGGCGTTGGGCGGCGTACGCGACGAGGCCGAGATTCGCGGTCATCGCCGCACCTATATCGGTTCGATGCCTGGCAAGATTTTGCAAAATCTGTCTAAGATCAAAACTCGCAATCCGATGTTTCTGCTGGACGAAATCGATAAAATGGCTATGGATTTTCGTGGCGATCCGGCTTCGGCATTGTTGGAGGTTTTGGACCCGGAACAGAATCATACCTTTTCAGATCATTATCTGGAGGTCGATTTCGACCTGTCCGACGTTATGTTCGTTGCCACCGCGAACACGATGAATATCCCGGCGCCGTTGATGGATAGGATGGAAATCATCCGCTTATCCGGCTATACCGAGGATGAAAAAATTAACATCGCCCTCAGATTCCTAGCGCCCAAGCAAATCAAGAATAACGGGTTGGCTGAATCCGAGATTCAAATTTCCGAATCTGCCGTCAAGGACATCATTCGCTACTATACCCGCGAGGCTGGCGTGCGCAGTCTGGAGCGCGAGATTTCCAAAATTTGTCGCAAAGTCGTCAAGGATCTTTTGCTCAAGCCCAGGAAGTCGAAAATCGTCGTCAATGACAAGAACTTGGATAAGTACTTGGGCGTTCGGCGCTTTAGCTATGGGATGGCCGAGGATAACGATCAGGTGGGTCAGGTCACCGGTTTGGCTTGGACTGAAGTCGGGGGTGAGTTGTTGACCATCGAAACCGCGGTTATGCCGGGTAAGGGTAAGCAACTGGCGACCGGCAAGTTGGGCGACGTGATGAAAGAGTCGATAGAGGCGGCGGTGACGGTGGTGCGTAGCCGCGCGGATATCCTCGGTATCGATAGCGACATTTTTCAAAAAACCGACATTCATATCCACGTCCCGGAAGGCGCGACCCCGAAAGACGGCCCCAGTGCGGGTATTGGCATGTGCACCGCGATTATTTCGGCTTTGACGAAAATTCCGGTACGCGCCGACGTGGCGATGACGGGAGAAATTACGTTACGTGGCGAGGTGTTGCCGATCGGGGGATTGAAGGAAAAATTGTTGGCGGCGCATCGTGGCGGCATTACGACGGTGGTTATTCCGGCTGAGAACGAAAAAGACCTCACAGAGATTCCGGAGAACATCAAACGCAATCTGACCATCAAGTGCGTACGCTGGATAGACGAGGTTCTCGGCTTGGCCTTGCAGCATCTGCCGACCCCGATTTCTCCGGTGGCGGAGATTGCCGAATCTCCGAGCGGTAAAGTTGACCCGATCAAGCCGGGCGTCGTTGCCCACTGACGGCTCGACCAAGCGGGAAACCTTGTAAATCAAGGACTGCAACGCTTGACACGGCTTGTGGGCGGTTGATATAAATGGCGGCCTCTCTACACCAGAGAGACCGTCATCGGGTTGGTGGATAGCCGGTTGGCACAAACCGCTTGTTTGCAGAGCAATAATTAATAAAACGACATCCTAAGGGGAAATAAATGAATAAATCGGAACTTATCGATGCAATCGCCAGTGCGTCCCAATTGACAAAAGCCGATGCCGGTCGCGCATTGGATGGATTTATCAAAGCCGTCGAAGATTCGCTGAAAAAAGGCGAAGCCGTCGCACTGGTTGGCTTTGGTACATTCGAAGTTAAAGAAAGAGCGGAACGTAAAGGCCGCAATCCACAAACCGGCGAAGAGATCACCATCAAGGCCGCAAAAATTCCGTCATTTAAGGCTGGCAAATCTTTAAAAGATGCTGTAAACTAGTCGCTCTTTAGTCGGGTGCTTAGCTCAGCTGGGAGAGCGTCGCCCTTACAAGGCGAGGGTCGGGGGTTCGAACCCCTCAGCACCCACCAGACTTTGGAGCGGTAGTTCAGTTGGTCAGAATACCGGCCTGTCACGCCGGGGGTCGCGGGTTCGAGCCCCGTCCGCTCCGCCAAAACAGAAACCTCGGGCCGTTGTACGGTCCGAGGTTTTTTTTTGCGTGTTAAATTTTGCCTGAAACGCTCAGGTGTCATTCTGTTTTAAGGACAGCGTTTATGCTTTTAGAAATAAGAGAAAAGGTGCAAGGTATCTTTGCATCAATCATATTGATCTTGATATGCGTGCTCTTCGGTTTGTGGGGTATCCAAAACTATCTCGGCGGCGGTAAGGAAATTCCGGTCGTATCGGTAGGCGATAAAGACTTCTATCAGCGCGATGTTCAGCAAGCCTATCAGCAATTCGCGCAGAATCTGGCGGGAATGAAGTTCGACGAAGAGACCCTAAAAAAACAGGCCCTGCAAAAACTGATTCGCGACGAAGTTTTGCTGCAATATGTGCAGGACGAAAAGCTGCTGGTCAGCGACGAAACCGCCCGCGAATTTATCCAAGGTTTGGAGTATTTCCAAAAAGACGGCAAATTTGACAAGACTCAATATCAAACCTTGCTGGGTTCGCAAGGTATGTCGTCCGCCGAGTTTGTGAATCGAATCAAGAAGGCTTTGGTAATGGAGCAATTTCAACGGGCTGTTGTCGATACCAGTTTCGTGACGCAGGCCGAAATCGACAACTTCTTTAAATTGCAAAATCAAACCCGCGATATTGAATATTTGACCCTACCCTTGGTCAAGTCTACCGAGCAACCCAGCGAAGAAGACATCAGCGCCTATTATCAACAGCATCAAGATGCCTATCAGACTGAAGAGCAGACCTCGATAGACTATGTGGAACTGTCCTTGGATAAATTGGCCGGCGAGATTAAGTCGACCGAAGAACAGCTGAAGGCTTATTACGAAGAGCAAAAAGCTCAGTACACCACAAAGGAACGCCGAAAAATCAGCCACATACTGTTTGCGGTTGGTAAGGAGCAGACCGATCAAGCCGCGCTGCAAAAAGCCCGGCAAGCCCAAGCCGCGTTGCAATCCAAGGATTTCGCCGCGGTTGCCGCCGAAATGTCCGACGACAAGTTGAGCGCTAAAAAGGGCGGCGACTTGGGGCTGATTGCGCCAGGCGTCATGGAAAAGCCCTTCGAGGAAGCGGCATTGGCGTTGCAGGTCGGTCAAGTATCCGAGCCGGTCAGGACCTCGTTCGGCTACCATCTGATCAAGGCGACAGAATTGGTGCCAGGCGAAATTAAAACTTACGAGCAAGTCAAGGCCGATGTCGCCAAGGCTTACCAAAAAGCGCAGGCGGAGACTAAATTCAACGAACTGGCCGAGAAACTGGCCGAAGTCAGTTACGAGAATCCGGACAGCCTTGCCGCCGCTGCCGACCTACTGGGCGTGCAACCGCAGAAATCCGGAGTGTTTACCCGTGCCAACGGTGTCGGCATCGCCGCGGAAGAGAAAGTTCGCGCCGTTGCATTTTCCGAAGACGTGTTAAAAGGTAGCAATAGCGAGCCTATTGAAGTTGGTGGTGACAAACTCGTCGTGTTGCGGATGGCCAGTCATCAGCCTGCGTCGGTCAAGGAACTGCAGCAGGTGAAGGCTGAGGTTGCCGCCGCGATCCAGCGCGATCGCGCCAAACAGCAACAGGCTACGTTGGCCGAGCAGATCCGTCAGGAGCTGGCGGGTGGAAAGAGTTTGACGCAAATTGCGGATGCCCGGCATTTGCAGGCCAAAAAAGTCAATGGCTTGACCCGGATCGGCGGCGATCTGGCGATGCCGGTCAATCAGGCCGTCTTCAAGGCGGCCAAGCCCAAGTCCGGTCAGCCTAGCGTGACGATTATCGACGACGAGAGCGGCGCCAAACTGATTGTGAGCATCAATCAAGTCAACGAAGGCAAAATGACCGATGCAGATAAAAACAAACAAGCCGTGATTGCCAAGAATATGGCGGGCGCGTTCGGTAAGGCTCAGTTCGAATCGGTGTTGAATGCATTGCAAGCCAAGGCGGATATCGAGATTCACGCGCCAAAGCAATAAGGTATCGTGATGACTATGAAAAGGGAGCTTAGGCTCCCTTTTTTTATGGGCGTGGGCACACGTTGCCGTCAGGTTCATCTCTTCCGCACATTGAGTTACCGGGCGGCGATCATGGGACTGACGAGTCTGCGTGCGGTATCCGGTTACCTCTGTGTTTGTCAACGATTATCGGGGATGAGATTCCGGTATCGTCGGGATTCGAGATAGTTGTTCTGTTCGAGCTAGGCTTGCGATAAACTTTAGAAGTAACTACTCAGCGTGACACGCAGGGACTCCTCTCCGCTCGGAGAGGGTTGAGTGGGGCGAGATTGAGGCTTTTTTCGTGAATTCGCCTCAACCACCTCGATCAAAAGGGGGCGATCGGCGATTTGCAAGGTGATGCGATTCACTGATTAGTTACCTTAAAAATTAACAACCGGACCGTTGCCACGCAACTCTGTCCTTTCTTTAACGGCTTGATTTTAAGGAGCTACATGATTATCAAACCTCGCGTTCGCGGTTTTATGTGTGTCACCACCCATCCGGTCGGCTGCGCCGCCAACGTCAAACAGCAAATCGACTACGTTAAAAGCGGCGGCGCGATAGCGGGCGGCCCCAAAAACGTACTGATTTTGGGCGCATCCACCGGCTACGGTTTGGCGTCGCGTATCGTCGCGGCATTCGGTGCCGGCGCCAAAACCCTGGGGGTATTTTTCGAACGCGAAGGAACCGCCGACAAGCCCGGCACCCCCGGCTGGTACAATTCCGCGGCTTTTCATCAATTCGCCGAAGCCGAAGGTTTGTACGCGAAAAGTATCAACGGCGATGCCTTTTCCGACGACATCAAACAAAAAGCGATAGATGCCATCAAACAGGATTTCGGCAAAATCGATTTGGTGGTCTACAGCTTGGCCGCGCCGCGCCGCACCCATCCGAAAACCGGGGTGACCTACAATTCGACGCTGAAACCCATCGGCAAGGACTTGGTGCAAACCGGTATCGATACCGACAAAGAGGTCATCAAGGAATTCACGCTGCCCGCGGCATCCGACGAAGAAATCGCCAATACCGTCGCGGTGATGGGCGGCGAAGACTGGCAAATGTGGATAGACGCATTGGCTGACGCCGACGTTCTGGCGCCCGGCGCAAAAACCACGGCGTTCACCTATCTTGGCGAGAAAGTAACCAAGGACATCTATTGGGACGGTACGATAGGCGCGGCGAAGCAGGATTTGGACAAGCGCGTTGTCGACATACGGCACAAGCTGGCCGCGCTAGGCGGCGATGCCAGGGTGTCGGTATTAAAAGCCGTGGTCACCCAGGCTAGCGCTGCAATTCCGATGATGCCCTTGTATCTGGCGCTGTTGTTCAAGGTCATGAAGGAAGCTGGTACCCATGAAGGTTGCATCGAACAAGTCAACGGCTTGTTCCGGGACAGTCTCTATGGGGCAGAGCCGATTCTCGATGAAGTAGGTCGCATTCGCGCCGACTTAAAGGAATTGGCCCCTCAAGTACAAGATGAGGTCAGCGAGCTCTGGTCTCGGATCGATAACGAAAATATCAACGAGTTGACGGACTTTGCCGGCTACAAGCAAGATTTTCTGCGGTTATTCGGCTTCGAGGTCGATGGCGTGGATTACGATGCCGACGTCAATCCGGAAGTGCCGATCGTCAATTTGGCTTAGGCGGGGAGTTTCGGTGGGTAGCCATCGTTGCCCACCGGCAATTGCTAGGCGCGGTACACCGGAGAAGTCCCGGATACTTCGTTGAAGAATAGGTCGACAAGCCGGGGTGGATTGGGTTTGAACCGCCCCGGTTCAAAATCAGTGTCTCCGACACTTTTGTTTACACTCCGCCAATCATTGGAACTATGCAAACGTCCTCCGTTACCAGAGACTGGATACTCTACTCATTGCTTGGCTTGGTTATCGTACTGATTTTGCTAGCAATGTATCAAATCGATAGGCAATGGCTGAAGCTCAGCGACATGCAAACCGCACTGGCAGATCAGGCGCAAGCGGTGAGGGAGTTGCGCGGTCTGGCCGGTAGCGGGGCGTTGAGCGCGCAAACGGCGAACCCGCCAAGCAGTCAGGTTGCTCAAGCCTTTCAGCGCGCCTACGCGGCAACCAAGTTGGCCGATTACGCCCGGGGCGATTGGAGCGTCGAAGCCTTCGGCACTAATCTGAAAACCATCACGCCGCTGATATCGACCGACGCTTACGCCGCCAATGTGCAAAGCTACGTGCAGGAAAGCCTGATCACCCGCAATCCGGATACCTTGGCCTGGGAAGGTTTGGTCGCGAAAAACTGGACGGTTAGCGAGGATGGTTTAACGATCAGCTTTGACTTGCGCGACGACGTTTCTTTTTCCGACGGCCAGCCGCTGACCGCTGAAGACGTGGCGTTCACATTTACGTTCATCATGACCGACGCGATTCAGGCGCCGCGCGACCGTGCTTATCTGGAAAAAATTCAGTCAGTCAAGGCCGACGGCAAAGATCGAGTGACGTTCGTGTTTAAAGAGCCTTATTTCGAGGCGCTGTCACTGGCCGGCGGCATGAACATCATGCCCAAGCATTTTTACGAACCTTATCTAAAGGAACCGCAAAAATTCAACGAATCTAAAGGCTTGTTGCTCGGCAGCGGCCCTTATAGATTGGCCGACCCGAAAAACTGGACCCCGGATCAGGGCAGCGTCGAATTGTTGCGCAACGAGCGCTATTGGGGCGACGTTCAGCCGGCCTACAACCGCATCCTCTGGAAAATTATCCAAAACGACAGTGCCCGTTTGACCACCTACCGCAACGGCGACATCGATTCCTATTCAGCGCGCCCGGTCGAATACCGACAGCTCCAAAACGATGCGCAAATTCAGGGCAAAAGCCAGAGCTTCGAATACATGCCGCCGGTCGTCGGATACAGCTATATCGGCTGGAACCAGATACGCGGCGGTAAGCCGACTCGTTTCGCCGACAAGCGGGTACGTCAGGCCATGACCTACCTGACCGATACCGGCCGGATTATCAAGGACGTGTTTCTCGGTTACGCCGAGCCGGCAGTCAGTCCGTTCGGCAACGCCAGCAAACAGCACGCCGCCGCCTTGCAGCCCTATCAAGCCAATCTCGATAAGGCCAAGGCTTTGTTGAAAGAAGCCGGCTACGAAGATCGCAATAAAGACGGCGTTTTGGAAGACCAGGCCGGCCAAGCATTCGAGTTCAAACTGACCTATTTTCAGGCCAACGAAGATACCAGCCGTATGGTGCTCTTGCTGAAAGACCTGTACGCCAAGGCCGGGGTCAAATTGGTGCCGTTTCCGCAGGAATGGCCGGTGATGCTGGAAAATCTGGATAAAAAAGACTTCGACGCGATCACCTTGGGCTGGACCAGCAGCATCGAAACCGACTTGTACCAAGCCTTCCACAGCTCGCAGGCGATCAGCAAGGGCGACAATTTCATCGGTTACCAGAATCCTGAATTGGACAAGCTGATCGATGAAGCTCGCCGTACCGTCGACGAAGCCAAGCGCATGCCGCTGTGGCAACAGGCGGAACGCATACTCTACGAAGATCAGCCGTACACGTTCCTGATGCGCCGTAAAAGTTTGTTGTTCGTCGACAAGCGCATCCACAACCTGCAAATGACCAAGTTGGGTCTGAATCTGGGCTCGCTGCCGCTGGAAAACTACGTGCCGCTGGCCCAGCAAAAATACACGCAATAAAGTCATGACGAGCTTGCAGCGCTGCGTCACCCCGGCAGGGATTGCCGGGGACCAGATACCATGGAGGGTGTTGGCCTTGAACGTCCCTGAAGTCTGGAGCTCGGCAATCCCGGCCGATTTGACATGGATTTTTCTCTCGGCACTCAAAAGGAATTCGTTATGCTGACTTATCTGCTGCGCCGCCTGTTGTTGATGGTGCCGACCCTGCTCGGCATCACCGTGGTCGTGTTTGCCGTGATGGCAGCCTCGCCGGGCGGTATCAGCGCCCAGACTTTGGTCGGCGGCATGGACATGAAACCGCAGGAAAAGCAGGCTTTGCTGGATTATTACAACAAGCGCTACGGCCTGGATCAACCTGCGCCGCTGCAATACCTGCGTTGGCTGAACAATGTATCGCCGATCGGCTTCGTCGACGACGAACAAGGTCATAAGTCGTTCTCGCTGACCAAAGGCATGGACCTCGGTACCAGCTTTCAATACGGCCGACCGGTCGCCGACATTCTGGCCGAACGTATCCCGATTACCTTGTTGCTGAATCTGGTGACCATACCGTTCACTTATGCGCTGGCCATCTGGATCGGCATGAAGTCTGCAACCGAACGCGGCGGCGCCTTCGACATCGGCGCCAGCTTGTCGATGTTGGCTCTGTGGTCGATTCCGACCATGCTGGCCGGCGTGTTGCTGCTGGGCTTTTTCGCTAATATCCAATATTTCCAATGGTTCCCGACCGCGGGCCTCAGTGCCCGCGAGGCGCTGGACATGCCGTTTCTGCCGCATTGGAACGACAGCGGCTTCGTGCGCGGCTTTCTGCTGGACCGGATCTGGCATCTGGTACTTCCGGTGATCTGCTTGTCCTACGGCGGTTTCGCCGCGCTGGCGAAATTGACCCGCACCTCGATCCTGGAGAACCTGCACGCCGACTACGCCCGCACCGCCCGCGCCAAGGGTTTGGCCGAACGCGACGTGCTGTGGACGCACGTGTTCCGCAACAGCTTGTTGCCGTTGATTACGGTCTCGGCCGGCTTGTTGCCTAGTTTGTTGGCCGGCTCGTTGATCGTCGAGAACATTTTCAGCATCAACGGCATGGGCCAATTGGCGGTGGAAGCGGTGAAGGGCAGGGACCGCGAGCTGGTGTTGTCGATCACCTGGATCAGCGGCTTTCTAACCCTGGTCGGCTATTTGATCGCCGACTTCTGCTACACCTTGGCCGATCCTAGGGTGAGTTATGACTAAGTTGCTACAACCCCGGTCCTTAAACATCGTTCGCCCTGAGCTTGTCGAAGGGCGCACCACATCAGGCTTCGAAAAGCCTGTCCTAAGGGCAGTCGCAGGGCTCAGACTCTATACCCCAGAGGGTGGCAACGGAATACCTGTAAAAATCAGGGGCAGGTTAAAAGTCGCATCGTGCGAATCGACTTGCCGCTATACGGCGTATCAAACAGGGTAGCCAATGGCGTCATCTCCTAAATCCTTAATCAGCCGGCAATCCTTCTCCGCCCGCATCTGGCGCCGCACGCTGGACGGCGTCGGCGTCAAATTCGGACTGGCTTGGGTCGGCGTGTTGGTGTTGTTCGCGGTGTTCGCACCGTTTCTCGCCAACTCGATGCCATTGGTGATGAGCAAGAACGGCGAAATCACTTTCCCGGTGTTACGCTATCTGTCGATTGAGGATGCCTGGATACTGGTGGCATTTTTCATCGCGCTGGCCGTGTCCCGGCTGCCGCTCGCGGGCGGTGCCAAGTTTCTAGTATTTTTGTCCGGCACCGCCGTCGCCGCATTAATTGCCAACCTGACAGTCCAGCCGCCAGCACTGGTGATTTACGACGATTTTCGCGGCCCGGAATATGTGCAAGTCGATTGGAAAGTCATGCCGCCGATACCCTATGCTCCCGGCGATTATTTACGCGATCTGGGCAGCAAGGGCCTGGAGGCGCCGTTCGCCAGCGCGGGCCACACGCATTGGCTAGGCACCGAGGAAAACGGCGCCGACGTGTTGAGCCGGATGATCCACGCCAGCCGCATTGCGCTCAGCATAGGCTTCATCGCCACCGGTATCGCGCTAGCCATCGGCATCGTGGTCGGCGGACTGATGGGCTATTTCTCCGGCATCGTCGACATGCTGGGCATGCGGCTGGTCGAAATCTTCGAAGACATTCCCACGCTGTTTTTGCTGCTGACCTTCGTCGCCTTCTTCGGCCGCAGCCTGTACATGATGATGGTGATTATCGGCGTCACCGGCTGGTCCGGTTATGCCCGTTACGTGCGCACCGAGTTTCTGAAATTGCGCAAGCAGGACTACGTGCAGGCCGCGATTGCCAGCGGCTTGCCGCTGCCGTCTATCCTGTTCCGCCATATGCTGCCCAACGGCGTCGCGCCGTTACTGGTCGCGGTCAGCTTCGGCGTGGCCGGGGCGATCTTGTCGGAAGCCACGCTGAGCTTTCTCGGGCTTGGCGTGGTCGATGCGCCGTCCTGGGGGGCGATGCTGGATCAGGCGGTCAAGTCTTCGACCTTCAATTGGTGGATGGCGGTGTTTCCGGGCGGCGCGATTTTCATGACCGTGTTTGCCTACAACCTGATCGGCGAAGCCTTCAGGGATGCGATCGATCCGAAACTGGCGCGCCGCAACGGAGGCGAGTCGTGAATCGGCCCTTGCTGCAAGTCAAACACCTGCGCACCTATTTACAAACCGGCGGCGAGCCGGTCAAGGCCGTCGAGGACGTCAGCTTCGATATTCCGCAAGGCGAAACCTTTTGTCTGGTCGGCGAATCCGGCAGCGGCAAGTCGATCAGCGCCTTGTCGGTGATTCGCCTATTGCCGGACGGCATTGCCGGCCATCCGAGCGGCGAAATCATTTTCGACGGCCGCGACCTGCTGGCCTTGCCCGACGCCGACATCCGCCAGGTGCGCGGTGCTCAGATCGCGATGATTTTTCAAGAGCCGATGACTTCGCTGAATCCGGTGCTTAGCGTCGGCGAGCAAATTATCGAAGCGTTGCACCTGCATTTTCCAAACATGAGCGCGGAAGAAGCGGAGCAACGCGCGGTCGTGGCGTTGACCCAAGTGCAAATCCCCAACCCCGGCGAGCGCTTTCGCGATTACCCGCACCAATTGTCCGGCGGCCAGCGCCAGCGGGTGATGATAGCGATGGCCCTGGCCTGCCGGCCCAAGCTGTTGATCGCCGACGAACCGACCACTGCGCTGGACGTCACTGTGCAAGCCGAAATCCTGCGCCTGATGCGGCAATTGCAGGACGACACCGGCATGAGCATGCTGTTCATCACCCACGACTTCGGCGTCGTCGCGCAAATGGCGCACTGGGTCGGCGTGATGCAGTTCGGTCGTCTGGTCGAGGCCGGCCGCTGCCGCGAAGTGCTGGGTAGTCCGCGACATCCGTATACCCAAAAGTTGCTGGCCTCGGTGCCGGAAAATCTCGCCAAACCAGAAGCCTCCGCACCGCCAACTACCGTTCGCGCTGAGCCCGTCGAAGCGCCAGCTATTGAAGGCTCTCACCGCGCCTGCGCTGAGAGCAGCGTCGTCAAACTAAGCCGCTTGCTGAGCGGAGTCGAAGCAAACGGCGTTAGCTCCGCTCAGCCGGCGATTTTCGCGAAGACAAGTTCCGGCAATACGCCGTCCCAAGTGGCAGTGCAGTCTCAAGCCTTAATCCAAATCCGCAACCTGAAAGTCTGGTTTCCGGTGCGCAAGGGCTTGTTGCGCCGGGTGGTCGATCACATCAGGGCTGTCGATGATGTGAGCCTGGAGATTCCGCGCGGCGAAATCGTCGCGCTGGTCGGCGAATCCGGCTGCGGCAAAACCACGCTGGGCCGGGCGGTGTTGCAACTGGAGCCGCCGACCGCCGGGAGCATCAAGATAGCCGGCCGGGAACTGGTCGGATTATCCGCAAAAGAATTGCGGCCGATGCGCCGGCAGATGCAGATCGCCTTTCAAGACCCGCAATCGTCGCTGAATCCGCGCCTGCTGGTCGAAACCACGTTGACCGAACCGATGCAGGTGCACGGCATCGGCGCCAGCCGCGACGAGCGCATCGCGCTGGCCGAGCAGTTGCTGGACGACATGCAGCTGGGCCGCGAGTCGCTGTGGCGCTACCCCCACGAATTCTCCGGCGGCCAGCGCCAGCGCATCGGCTTGGCGCGGGCCCTGGCCCTGAATCCGGAATTCATCGTCTGCGACGAAATCACCAGCGCGCTGGATGTGTCGGTGCAGGCGGAAATCCTGCAACTGCTGTTGGACATCCGCCGCCGGCGCAATCTGACTTTGCTATTTATCACCCACAATATTGGGGTGGTGGAGTATTTGAGCGACCGGACGGTGGTGATGTATCAGGGGAAGATTGTTGAAGAAGGATTGACTGCTAAGGTTTGTCGGGCGCCGGAGCATGAGTATACGCAGAGGTTGTTGGGGGCGGTGCCGAGGTTGGTGGTTTAGGGGGCTGGAATGATAGATAGAAATCCTTTATTTATTTGTTAGCCGTCTATGTCGCGAAATCCCTATATTACTGTTGGGCAGGAACCGAGCCTCCGACATTCGGTTTTCGTGTTTATGGACATACTTGGCTATTCTGAACTGATTGTGCAGTCGCAGAATACAGGAACACAGCAAACAGTATTAAGGGACCTTCACAAGGCCCTGTCTGAGAGTCGGCGTCGGCTTGAAGGTCATGATCTTCCGATTGAATTTAGAAAACTCGGCAAAAAAGACTTCTTTGCGTTGAAGGCCTTCACAGACAATATTGCTATCGGGTGGCCAGTACACTCTGACGCCGAAGTAGAATTAGGAAGTGCTTGTATGAAGCTAGCCTATTTCCAGTTTGAAATGGCAATTCAAGGTTATTTTGTTCGGGGCGGTATTTCCCTGGCGCTAGCCTATATAGACGAAGTAGCTGTATTTGGTGATGCTCTGACCGAAGCCTATCATGGTGAAAGTAAGCTAGCCCGCGATCCAAGGATAATATTGACTCAGTCAGCCGTTACCGCTGCAAAGAAACACCTTGATTTTTATTCTAAACCTAGCTTCTCACCCCATGTGCGATTCCTTCTCAAGGACGCAGATGGACAATGGTTCCTCAATTATCTTCACTCTGTTCTCATTGCAGAATATGAGAATGGTCCGTTCTACTCCGAATTTCTTCGGCATAAGGCCGCAGTCGAAGTGAAACTTGCTGAGCACTCCGCAAATCCATCTGTTTGGGCTAAATATGCTTGGGTTGCGAATTACCACAACTACTTTTGCGATCTCCATTCAAAATATTTCGATGAAAAACATTGTGTTAATGTCGAGTTATTTAAGTCGCCCCCTTCTCTTATTGTCGACGAAGATTAACTTGGGGGCAGGGTAGGATCACTTTTTGTGCCCACGTGGGAAGGGCCATAGGATGTGCTGAACAAAGTGAAGCGCATCGGTCGAGTGACCGTTTGTATCGTGTTGAATTGCCACGACCTGTTTTAATGTCGGGTCTCGGTCCGACAGCCGAGTTTCTTTCTTTTGTTTGGCCAAAAGAAAGAAACCAAAGAAAAGGCCACCCCATGCCGCTTCATCCTGCGCGCCGGTGATTTTGGCGAGGGTTTTCGGAAGGGCTGTCCTAGCCCTCCGAAAACGAGCGGCATCCCTGCCGCTCCCCTGGTGGGCAACTCTCGCCAAAATCCCCGGTGCTCGGCGCGGCATCAGGGGGGAGAAAACCGTCCCGAAATTTAACGTTGCGTAGGGTGGGCACGGTCTTTGTGCCCACGCGAAAATAGCCCGCGTAGGTACGATTAGGTCGTAAGGCTCTATCCCGCCCACCTGTTGAGATCATTCAGCCTGAGGCATCCTGTGATTTTTTGATCAGGAGTAGCGATGGCCGTTACATCGAAATGGCGTCAGCATATTGAAGAATGGCAAGGCAGTGGTTTGTCGCAGGTTGAGGCCCATAGGATGTGCTGAACAAAGTGAAGCGCATCGGTCGCGTGACTGTTTGTATCGTGTTGAATTGCCAGGATCTATTTTAATGTCGGGTTTCGGCCCGACAGCCGAGATACTTTTCTTTGCTTGTCCAAAGAAAAGTATCCAAAAGAAACGACACCCCATGACGCTTGTTCACTCGGCACATCCTTGTGCCTCGCCCTTCGGGTGCTATCGCATGCAAATCGGCTATCCTGCCGATTTGTCCTGCGCGCCGGCGATTTCGGCGAGGGTTTTCGGAAGGGCTGTCCTAGCCCTCCGAAAACGAGCGACATGCCCGAAAAGCGGGGCAGGCTCTCCCTGCCGCTCCCCTGGTGGGCAACTCTCGCCAAAATCCCCGGTGCTCGGCGCGGCATCAGGGGAGAAAACCATCCCGAAATTTAACGTTGCGTAGGGTGGGCATGGTTTTTGTGCCCACGTGGGAAGTCGGGTTTCGTGTCTTGTTATCGCTGACGCGACTGATGGTTTTTGTGTCGGTTTGCGAGGAGGACAAGGCTGTAAGGCGCAATTCGTAGGGCGTCAATAGGCGAAGCCGTATTGCGCCGTATTGCGCCGTATGTTGGCCTTAAATCATTCGGCGCATTATGCTATCGCCAATGCCCTACAAAACTGGCTATCCGGGCTTTCTTCTGAAAGCATCGGGCTTTTTTCTCAAAGGTTCTCCAAAATAACTCGGGCATTCTCACGGCGAGCTCGAACGTTGGAGCAATTTTCTATAAGCGCCGAGTTCCGAACGAGAATGGCCGACAAATTTTATAGATCGATGCGGTTTTCCGGCAAAACCGCAAAGCTTTTTTCTCGGCCATTCTTTGAAATAGCTGCGGCATTCGCGCGGCAAGCTCGAACCTTGGAGAAATTTTCTATAAGCGTCGAGCTACGGACGAGAACGGTCGACAAATTTTATAGAGCGCTGCCGTTCTCCGACAAAGTTGCCGAGGTTTTATACCCGTCGCAGTTGTGTAGGGAGGGCACGGTTTTTGTGCCCACGCGGAAATAGACTTCTAAGTCTTGTATCGCTAGCGCGACGGCTGGTTTTAATGTCGGTTTGCGGTCCGAGAGCCCGCGATACTGCCTCGACCCCCTTACGCCCTGCGGGTCGCGGGATTGTGATCGCACGGTTCGTGCTCGACGATCAAAATGGCTTGGCGTCGAGCGAGTCTTTGGTGACGACGGCAGGCGAGGTGCGCATAGCCGCTGCTACGGATTCGCTAGATAGTTAAAAAATTCCCGCAGCCAATCCTGACCGCGTTTTTTCGGAAATTGGTTGGGATGCCGCTTGACCCATTTCAGCGCGTAAATCATCGGCACCGAATCCAAATCCTTGATGTGGTTGGTCCGCCAAAGCTTGCGGACGATCTTGGATACTTGAAACTTCAACTCGATGTGCTTGACGTGTTCCGGCGTCGGATTTCGGCAATGTTCGGCTGGCGAGGTGACCAAATACTCCCGACAAGCCAGCGGCCGAACCGGGTGAATCGAACAGCTTTCCGCTTCCAAAAACGGGCAGGCCACGCCAGAATGAAAATAACGTAGCGCGTGCGTCTGGACCGCTTCGTGCGTCGTTCCCTCTGCCAGCATCCGTTCCAATTGGCCCAGCCAGTCGATCTCGTCCAGTTTGGCGCAGCCGTCGGCAAATCGTTGCTTGATCGCCGAACGCCTCGGCTCGGGCATTTGTTCAACCAGTCCGGCGATCTGATAGGCCTCGAACTCCGCCAACGGTACCACTTGCCGGCAGCAAGCGCCGCAGCCGGCTTGGCAGGAAATGGTTTCGTTGTCCGCGACGAATACCTCGACCGCGGTTTCGACGACGGCGTTGTTGATGCGATGCAGCGCCGGCAGGATCGCGACCGGCGTGACTTTTTCCGCCGGTGCGCTGAGTTCCAATTCTATCGGTTTGCCGTAAAGCGTCAGTTTGATGTTGGCGGGCGTGGTTTTGCGCATAGGCTCTGCTCAAGGAATCGGAAAACTGTCTCCGGTATGCCGGCGACGATGGACGGCAAGCGGCGGGTGCTTGGGGTTATTTACCGTTCGCCAAGCGCTACCAGCATAGAAGCTTTTACGAAAAATCGATACTTCGGCTTGCAACTCTCCGACAGCGCCACGGATTGCCTTGCTGAATAGCCTCTTATGACGGCATAACCAAGGTTTTCATACCTCGCCGAAAGCGCTCGCTCCGGACATACGGCATTTCGTAAACAAGACGGCATCTCGTGGCGATATCCAGAAATTCCAGCCGGCCTAGTCGGTGGCGGTCGGCGCCAAAACCAAAAAATAACTTTCAAATACAGCCGCTTAAAAATTTAAAAATCCGGCGACCGGCTTTGGCACGGCAATTGACTCTATTCCTTCGAACTCAACCGTAAGGCGAACAAATCCGGTAAAGCCCCGAGAACGCGGCGGTACCGGCCTTGTTGACCCGGATATTCAACATATTGCAACCCATTCGACCCTATAACGAAATCATTCAAGAGGCGCGTCATGAAAACCATAGAAAGCACACTATCGAATCCCCAAGCATCGGCTGGCAAACCATCATTCAAACGACTTCGCTTCGGCGTTTCCGCTCTGGTTTTGGCCATCGGCGGGCTGGGGATGGCCCAACCGGTCGCGGCGGCCGTGTTCAATCCATTCATCAATATTACCGGTAAGGTGGAATTCGATAGCTTAGGCACGCCGACCTTACCGACCAACGCCACCCAAAACGGGGAATTGATCCGCGTCGTCGGCGGCGCGACCACCACTACCAGCTTAATCAACGATCAGATTGTCGGCGACGACCCGCTGAGTGGAAGTTTATCCGACATCGGCGATGGTTTCGGCATCAAGCTGCACGCCGAAGGCGGTTCGAAAGACGAGCCGTCGTTTATGAGTTCGCTGTTCGGCGACTTGGCCTTGTCCATCAAAAACAGCTCGGCGGTCGACACGTTTTTGGTGAGCTTGAAATTCGATTTCAGCCATTTGGTTGCGGCTCCCGAGACCAAAACCATCAAAGGTAACGGCGATTTTGCCCAATCGATAGTACAGCTCCATAAAAAGGACAACAGCGAATTGCTGTTCAGCAAACTCATTTCGGATACGGTATTCGGCAACGAAGCCCGACCCGCAAGCGCGCCGGACCAAAATACGGCCAGCGGCTACGGCGGAAAGTTGGTCGACAGCGGTTCGCGCTTGCTGACCTTCATTCTACACCCCGGCGAATTGCTGGAACTGGGCGACGACAGTCCGGAGTTAACGTTGTTCGGCGGTGCCGATCCGGGCGCTTTCTTCCTGGCGGACACGTCAGCCTTTCTCAGCGTCGCCGAGGTCACTCGACAAACCACCAACACCGTGCCGGAGCCGGAAACCTTGCTGCTGATGGCGATCGGCTTGCTGTCGTTCGGCCTGTCCAAACGCCGCGCAAGCACTTGCTAAAACAACACGCTTTAAATCGACGAATTACTCAACATCACTGAATAAAGGTACTTCCCATGTCTAAAAAATCCTTGAAAACCCTATTGGCCCTGACCATCGCAAGCTTGAGCGGCTCCGCCGCCGCCTGCGGCTCGCAACCTTATATCGGCGAAGTATGCACCTTTGCCACCACCTATTGCCCAATCGGTTATGCAGAAGCCGACGGACGCTTGTTATCGATAGCTCAAAACCAGGCGCTGTTCGCCTTGTTAGGCACTACTTACGGCGGTAACGGACAAACGACATTCTCATTGCCGGATTTACGCGGCCGCAATCCGATCGGCGTCGGCGTCGGCCCGGGCTTGGCGCCGGTCGATTTGGGCGAGATCAGCGGGCAGGAGAACGTAACATTATTCCAGCCGAATATGCCGTTTCATAGCCACGCGGCTAATACCATCGTCACCGCGAAATTGCATGCCGTCAACAGCAACGGTAACAGCACCAATCCGAGCGGCAAGTTTCCGGCCGTCTCCGCGAATCGGGATAACATTTATTCCAACTCGCCCTCGAACGCTGAGTTGGCGACGGATGCCGTTACCGTCAACGCCAGCACGACGGTGGGCGCTAGCGGAGATAGCCATCCATTTTCAGTACGCAATCCCTACGTCGGCATGCGTTATTGTGTCGCGACTGTGGGCATCTTTCCTGGACGCGAGTAGCATCAAACCCCCAAGAGCGCGGCTCAGGCCGCGCCTTTTGTGTTTGCGGGTAAGAGACGTGGTCCTATTGGTATTAACAGGAAATTGATGGATGTAAGGTTGCGGCAGAGGAAGTATTCTAGACTTAAAGCCATCGAACAGCTGCTGAGTTAACTGGCGGTCAGGCGCGGTACCGACAGCGCCCCCTTGTCGTCGCGATCTACGGCGAAACGGCTGGACCGTTCAGTCTAGCCGGTACTTTCCAGGCGCCGGGGCTCGGCTTTCGCTTCGCCGGTTTCCAGCAAACCATAAAACGGACGAAACGCCATCATCAAGGCTCGGTAAATGGCAAAGGCGTCGGTCGGATCTTTTTGCTTGAGTTCGGCGATTTCGTTCAGGTAACGATGTAGCATTTTTACCAGATTCTCGATCGTCATCGCCAGCCAGGCGTCGTTGGTAATCCATTTGTCGATAAATTCGTCCAGGCGGGCGAAAGTCATTTTCAGCAAGGGATAGGCGGTTTGGGTTTCCTTGAATTCCCGAAGCGCCACGTACTCGATGTAAGCCCGGTCTGAGGCTAGTCGCGGTCGGTTGGTAATCGTTAAATACGTGGCTTTGTAGTCAGCATGGAGGGTGTCGAATTTCTCGCAAAATTCGGCTTCGCTGGTCATTTCTAACCACGGTTGAAGAATCGTCACCGTGATGGCGTAGCATTCGTCGATCGCGTCCGCCATCTTGTCGAATTGTTCGACAAAGTCAGGCTTTTTGAGCTCGTCTTTAATTAAGCTTGCGATCGCGGCCAACTCGCCCGCGGTGACGCAAACTGTCGCCAATTCCCGAACAATTTTAAGTTCGCCTGCCATGGTGTCGATACCTCATTGCTGTCTGGTAGAAAATGAACAATCGCCCCGATACGAGGCTTATGCGGTCAAATCGACGATTTCGGCGATGCAGGCATTGTCCTTGACCGTGTGCAGGGCGTTGTCGAACAGCATGTTCGAGTTATATAAAACGCTTTTAACAATGATGTTACCCACCGTATCCTTGATGACAAAGAAGGTATCGCCCTCTGGTACCCGGCTGGCGGCGATTTGGTGGCTCATTAACGAACCGGTGCGGACTTCTTTAATGCCCTGTATTGCTTCTTCCTTATTGGGGTAATCGCCGCTCATCAATATCAGTTCGCCCTTGCTGCTCAGGAAGTTGAATACATATTGATTGTCTTCGTTGGTTTTCAGTTCAAAGGTCGCTGGCATGATCTGCTCCGGAGTTGGTCGGTTGAAGGGGGGCGTCGCCGGTTGAATGCCGGGTTTCCAAGTCCCGATACGCTTTAAGACAGCGAGGCGGACGGAGAACCTGGGTACGGCGGTGGGCGCTAGCTATCCAAACGCAAGCATTGTGCCAAGAAAAAAAACATTTAAAATCAATAGGCAATCTGGATGTGCTGGCGCAATTGTCGGGTTCGCGACACAACAACGGCGGCGGTTCGATTACGAAATAGGGCATGCTTTAGCGGAAACTTAATAGCTTGGTTGCCGGACAAGAAGCTACGCTTGGCGTGGGTTTTGAAAATGATGGAATTTGTCTTCTCCGGAAGAGGTTGGCTTAGGTTGAACCGGCGCGAATGCGGCTCGCGTTTCAGGGTTAACGGCACTTGGTGGATTTTCAAGAAATGCGGATTATCCGAAGCTACGCTAAGCTTCGCTTTCAATACCCGGTTCGGACTTTTTTGTGCTTATGAAGCTCCAAGTCTTGCTACTCTTTACGGTTATAACCGCTACATCGGCCGAAGGCGCTGAATTCCTTGAGACTCATCTTGAAGAAAATGGAGCGAGATTGACACTTACCCGGTCCGACGGAAGTAACTTTCCAGCGCCGAGGATCGAAGATCAAGATGGCTTTAGTAAGCCTGCAGTGTCCGCCAACAAGCGATACGCCGGTTGGTTAGCCATGTATCGGAATCAGGGAACTTCCTATCCGCAGCCCATCCTTCTTGCCGTCTTGGGGCCGGAGAGCCGTCTGAGAAGATTCACAGGGGATTTCGGCATGATCTACGGTTGGTGCTTTACGGGCGATAGCAGGAGTGTGGTCTATAAGTACCAGTTTCCGCACGGGGTTTCGCCCATCGGCTTTGAAATGCGGCGTCTGGCGGATGGCAAGCTTCAGCGAAAGATTCAGATTACGCCGATCGCGCCCGATGCGAACGAAGATGAGGTCATTGGCGGGAGCGCGCCAGCCTGGACACAGTGCGCTCAAGCAAGCAGCATTGCGGAATAAGGAGTAGCGGGTTTTTAAAGGCGCAATTTGCGGAGAGTCTTGCTTGATATGCGCATTCCGTTCGCGGGGGATGCGGCGGCACACGTCGCCAAAAAAGCCCGATCCGTTTGCCGCGGATCGGGCCAGTTTGGGTGTTATAAGCCTATCAGGGTTTTTGCGAGATGCGCTTGACCGCTTCGGCGACGATGTCCAGCAGTTCGTTGCCGCCGTGCTGCAAGTATTCGACGATTTGCTTGCGCATTCTGGGTTCCCAGAAATTGCGGATGTGGGTTTCGACGCCGCTGACCGCGACATCGTGTTCCGGCTCGGATTGGAAAAACGCGCCGATGTTATTGGCCATTTTGACGAGATTGCTGTTATCCATGAGTTATGCGGCAGATTCTTGATAATGTTGTAAACGAAAGGGGTGGGTATAAATCGTGTGGTTTTCGTTGCGGGTGAAGCCGACCAAGGTCAGGCCGCATTCGTCCGCCAGCCGTATCGCCAGCGCGGTCGGTGCCGAAATGGCCGCCAGTAGCGAAATGCCGACGCTGGCGGCCTTTTGGACCATTTCGTAGCTGGCGCGACTGGTTACCAATAGCCAGCCGGCAGAGAAGTCGCAACCGGTTCTGGCGAGCGCGCCGATCAGTTTGTCCAGGGCGTTGTGGCGGCCAACATCTTCCCGCACCATCGCTATGCCGCGTTCCGGCTCCAGCCAGGCGGCGGCATGTACCGCGCCGGTCAGCAAATTCAGCGCTTGCTGCTGCTGCATCGCTTCGAAAGCCCGGCTGAGCAGCGCGGCGTCCAATATTGAACCATCGCCGACCCGGCGGGCCGGGCGGATGGCTTGTTCCAGCGTGGTTGCGCCGCACAGGCCGCAACCGGTGCGGCCGGTCATGTTCTTGCCCTTGCCGTGCAGATTGTCGAAGCGTGCCTCCGGGATCTGCATACGGACTTCGACGCCTTTGGCGCGCTGCACTACTTTGACCGAAAGCAGTTCGGCTGGGTGGCGGATGATGTCTTCCGTCAGGCTGAAGCCGAGACCGAAGTCTTCCAGATTTAGCGGCGTGGTGAGCATGACAACGTGAGGGATCGTGTTGTAGACCAGCACTACCGGTACTTCCTCGGCCACGTAGTCTTGCTTTCGGCTATGGATGGGGCCGCGCCAGCTATCGAACGTGCCGGTTCGATAGCTGGTCCAGCCCAGTTCCTCTGGGACCGGGTCCATGTTGCCTCGGTTTTTAGCCGGCGCCGATGCGGTTGTCCAGCAGCGATTGCTGGTCGTCGGAGAAGGCGCGGTATTCACGTTGCCAATCGGACGGTTGAGCGACCTTCGCCACGTGTACCGCCGTCACTTTGTATTCGGGGCAGTTGGTCGCCCAGTCCGAGTTGTCGGTGGTGATGACGTTGGCACCGGAATGCGGGAAGTGGAAGGTGGTATAGACCACGCCCGGTTGCATTCGGTCGGTAATCAGCGCCCTCAACACGGTTTCGCCGGTGCGGCTCTTGACGCCGACCCAGTCGCCGTCGGCCACGCCCAGGACTTCGGCGTCGTGAGGATGGATTTCCAATTTGTCTTCGGCGTGCCAAGCGACGTTGTCGGTGCGGCGAGTCTGCGCGCCGACGTTGTATTGCGACAGAATACGGCCGGTGGTCAGGATTAGCGGGTATTTGCTGCTGGTGCGTTCCGCTGTCGGAATGTATTCCGTCAACAGGAAACGGCCCTTGCCGCGCACGAAATGGTCGGCATGCATGATTGGCGTGCCGTCCGGCGATTCGTCGTTGCACGGCCACTGGATGCTGCCCATCTCGTCGATTTTCTCGTAGCTGACGCCGGCGAATTGTGGGGTCAGGCTGGCGATTTCAGCCATGATTTCCGACGGGTGACTGTAATTCATCGGAAAGCCCAGCGCATTGGCCAAGTCTTGGGTGACTTGCCAATCTTCCTTGCCGCCCAGCGGTGTCATCACCCGGCGTACCGGCGAAATTCGCCGCTCGGCGTTGGTGAAGGTGCCGTTTTTCTCCAGGAACGAAGAGCCGGGCAGGAATACGTGGGCGAACTTGGCGGTTTCGTTTAAGAAGATGTCTTGCACCACGATGCATTCCATTTCCCGCAAGGCATGATGGACGTGGTTGATGTCCGGGTCGGATTGCGCGATATCTTCGCCTTGCACGTACAGGCCCTTGAAGCTGCCTTCTATCGCTGCGGCGAACATGTTGGGAATGCGCAGGCCGGGCTCGGACGCCAATGTCACACCCCAAGCCGCTTCGAATTGCGCGCGGGTGGCGTTATCCGAGACGTGGCGGTAGCCGACGAACTCGTGCGGGAACGAGCCCATGTCGCATGAGCCTTGCACGTTGTTTTGACCGCGCAACGGGTTGACGCCGACGCCTTCGCGGCCGATGTTGCCGGTGGCCATCGCCAGATTGGCGATGCCGATCACGGTCGTCGAACCTTGGCTATGCTCGGTGACGCCCAACCCGTAGTAGATCGCGCCGTTGCCGCCGGTCGCATACAGGCGAGCGGCGCCGCGCATCGCTTCGGCGGGTACGCCGGTCAATTCGGCGACGGCTTCCGGCGAATTTTGCGGCAGGGCCACAAAGGTTTTCCATTTGTTGAACGATTCGACGTCGCAACGTTCCAGCGCGAATTGCTCGTTGATCAAGCCTTCGGTAACGATGACGTGGGCCAGCGCGGTGACGACGGCGACATTGGTGCCGGGACGAAGTTTCAGGTGGTAGTCGGCCTTGACGTGTGGGCTGTTACGTACCAAATCGATGCCGCGCGGATCGACGACGATCAGTTTGGCGCCTTGACGCAGACGGCGTTTCATCAGCGAACCGAACACCGGATGGCCGTCGGTCGGGTTAGCGCCTATGACCAGAATGACGTCGGATTTCAATACCGAATCGAAGGTTTGAGTGCCGGACGATTCGCCGAAGGTGGTTTTCAAGCCGTAACCGGTCGGCGAATGGCAGACCCTGGCGCAGGTATCGACGTTGTTGTTGCCGAAGCCGGCACGGATCAGCTTTTGTACCAGATAGGTTTCTTCGTTGGTACAACGCGACGAGGTGATGCCGCCGATCGAATCCTTGCCGTATTTGGCTTGCAATTGTTTGAAGCGGTCGGCCGCGAATTGAATGGCTTCTTCCCAACTGACAACGCGCCAGGGGTCGCTGATTTTGTCGCGTACCATCGGCGTGGTAATGCGGTCTTTATGGGTGGCGTAACCGAAGGCGAAGCGGCCCTTGACGCAGGAGTGACCGTGGTTGGCCTGGCCGTTTTTGTCCGGCACCATCCGCACCAATTGCTCGCCCTTCATTTCGGCCTTGAACGAACAGCCGACGCCGCAATAGGCGCACGTGGTAATGGCGCTGTGCTCGGGCTGGCCGTGGTCGATCACGGCTTTTTCCATCAAGGTCGCGGTCGGGCAAGCTTGTACGCAGGCGCCGCAAGACACGCACTCCGATTCCATGAACGGTTGGTCTTGGCCCGGCGATACGTGGGACTCGAAACCTCGGCCGTCTATCGTCAATGCGAAGGTGCCTTGCACTTCTTCGCAGGCGCGGACGCAACGCGAGCAGACGATGCATTTGGAGGGGTCGAAAGAGAAATAGGGGTTGCTGTTGTCTTTTTCCGCTTTCAGGTGGTTTTCACCTTCGAAACCGTAACGGACTTCGCGCAAACCGACTTCGCCGACCGTGTCTTGCAATTCGCAATTGCCGTTGGCGGAGCAAGTCAAGCAATCCAATGGGTGGTCGGAAATATAGAGTTCGGCGATGCCTTTGCGCAGTTTGGCGAGCTTTTCGTTTTGGGTAACGACTTTCATGCCTTCGCCGACCGGTGTCGTACAGGATGCAGGGTAACCGCGCGCGCCTTCGATTTGCACCAAGCACATCCGACAGGAGCCGAACGGGTCGAGGTGGTCGGTGGCACACAGCTTCGGTATGCTGATGCCGGCTTCGGCGGCGGCGCGCATGACCGAGGTGCCGGCGTTGACGGTCACCTTATGGCCGTCGATTTCAAGGTTGACGGTTTGTTGGGACGCGCTGGCCGGCGTTCCGTAATCGACTTCGTTGTTGAGTGACATAAGCTACCTCCGGGGGATCGGTTAGGCTTTGGTGGCTTGGAGGCCAAAGTCTTCAGGGAAATGATTCAGCGCGCTCAACACCGGGTAGGGTGTCATGCCGCCCATGGCGCACAAGGAACCGCACGTCATTGTGTCGCATAAATCACGCAGCAGTTCGGTGTTCTTGGCTTTGTCGACGTTATCGAGGATACGGTCGATGACTTCGACGCCGCGAGTAGAGCCGATCCGGCATGGCGTACATTTGCCACAGGATTCTTCGACGCAGAATTCCATCGCATAGCGGGCCATGTCGGCCAGGCTGGTGGTGTCGTCGTGTACCACGATGCCGCCGTGGCCCAAAACCGCGCCGATCGCGGCGAAGGCTTCGTAATCGAGTGGGGTATCGAACTGGCTTTCCGGCATATAGGCACCCAACGGACCACCGACTTGCACGGCCCGGATCGGCCGGCCGCTGGCGGAGCCGCCGCCGTAGTCGTACAGCAATTCTCGCAATGTGACGCCGAATGCGGCTTCGAACAGGCCTCCGTGCTTGATGTTACCGGCCAATTGAATCGGCAAGGTACCGCGCGAACGGCCTAGCCCAAAATTTTTGTAGTATTCGCCGCCTTTATCCAAAATGACCGGAATCGAGGCCAGCGAAATGACGTTGTTGACGATAGTGGGTTTGCCGAATAGGCCGACGATGGCCGGTAGCGGCGGCTTGAAGCGGACCAGGCCGCGTTTGCCTTCCAGACTTTCCAGCAGCGATGTCTCTTCGCCGCATACATAAGCGCCGGCGCCGCTACGGACTTCCAGATGGAAGGTCTTGCCGCTGCCTTGAATGTTTTCGCCGAGGTAGCCGTTTTCATAGGCGGCAGCGATAGCTTGGTTCAGGGCAATTTTGGCGTGGGGGTATTCGATGCGCAGATAGATGTAGCCTTGGGTGGCGCCGACGGCCAAGCCGGCAATCGTCATGCCCTCGATCAACACGAAGGGGTCGCCTTCCATGATCATTCGGTCGGAAAAGGTGCCGGAGTCGCCTTCGTCGGCGTTGCAGACGATGTATTTTTGTTCGGCAGGGGCGTTTAACACGGTATTCCACTTAATGCCGGTCGGGAATGCGGCCCCGCCTCGGCCGCGCAGACCGGATTCGGTAACTTGTTTAACTATGTCGGCAGGTTGCAGCGCCAGCGCGTTTTTCAAGCCGCGGTAACCGTCGTGGGCCAGATAATCGTCCAAGCTGACGGGATCGGTGATACCGACGCGGGCGAAGGTCAGGCGGTTCTGGTTTTTAAAATAGGGAAGGGCTTCTATATCGCCCAGATATAAGGGGTGTTGTTTGCCTTCCAAGAGGCCGGATGCTAGCAGGGAGGCGACATCTTCCGGTTGTACTGGGCCATAGGCGACACGGCCGGCGTCGGTTTCGACCTCGATTAGCGGTTCCAACCAGAACAAGCCACGTGAACCGTTGCGGATGATTTCAATGTTTTGGCCGGCGGTATGCCGTTGTAGGGTCTGAGCGACAAGTTCAGCGCCCAATGACAGCGCTGTGGAGTCGCGGGAGATAAACAGGCGGGTCATTATTCGGTACCTTTAAAAGTGGCTAGCAACTGATCGAATTTTTCCGGCGACACTCGGCCGAACACTTCGTTATCTATGGTGATAGCGGGGGAGCACGCGCAATTTCCGAGGCAGTAAACCGGTTCTAGCGAAAACATTCCGTCTGCGGATGTCTCGTGAAAATCGATGTTCAGCGTTTGTTTTGCGTGGGTTTCCAGAGTTTTACTGTTCATGGACTGGCAGGACTCGGCGCGGCAGATGCGTATCGTATGCTTGCCCGGCGGGGTAACCCGGAAGTAATGGTAAAAACTAACGACTCCGTGAACTTCCGCCTTGGAAAGGTTGAGTGCCTTGGCGATATCCGGCACTGCGTCGGGCGGAATGTAACCCAAGGTGTCTTGAATACCATGCAGTATCGGCAACAGATTCCCCGGCATCTCTCGATGAGCGTCCAGTATCTTCAACACTGTGGGTTGTTGGGTTTGATAGTCTTGCATCACTGGCCCTGTAGTTAATGACAAAATAATTAGCACGCTATTTAAACATGAACGAAGCGAAGTTTGCAATTGGTTGTCATGCCTCAAAGCCGCGAATTTCCTCAACTTGGGGTGGCAATCGTCTGTTCGACCCGGTCCGGAATTTTTAGTTCTGATCGATTCAAAATCGAATTTTAGCGCTTTACTTCCAAATGATAATTGTTATCATTACATGCAGATTGTATTTGCCGAGAGGATTCCATGTACATTTGTGTTTGTAAAGCGGTCACGGATAGGCAGGTAGAGCAAGCTTTGAACGAAGGTGTATGCAGTCGTAAGCAGATTATGCAATGCACCGGAGCGGGTGGGGTTTGCGGTAAATGCACCGCCAGTATAAAAGCCTTGATCGACGAAAATTTGCGCAATCAACCGGCGCAAGCCGCTTAGGCTATAGAG
Source organism: Methylomonas sp. LWB (assembly GCF_001856095.1). Classification (NCBI taxonomy): domain Bacteria; kingdom Pseudomonadati; phylum Pseudomonadota; class Gammaproteobacteria; order Methylococcales; family Methylococcaceae; genus Methylomonas; species Methylomonas sp. LWB. The sequence goes on along the minus strand of NZ_MKMC01000067.1, from coordinate 38,467 downwards.
GAACGGGTCCGGCTAACGCCGGAGGGGTGAAGGCACAGGGCTGGTTAGCCCTGTGCAATAGCGGACTATTTTGCTGCGGGGGCCGTTTCAGAAGGTTGGCCTTCCGCCGGTTTGTCGGCCGTTGGCGCCGGTGCTGGGTCGGTGGGCTCAGCTGCTTGAGGTGCTTCCGGTTGTTTTGCCGGTTCCGGCGGCAACATGATTTCGACCTTCGCACTTTTCCGCAGGTTTTCAATCATGGCCTGGGCTTTTTGGCGCTGCAGCATCGGCCGCAACTGTTCCTTGACGGCGTCGAACGGCGGCGGAGTAACCGCTCTGGAGTCTTCGCGGAATATCACGTGCCAACCGAATTGAGTCTGAACCGGTTGTTTAGTGTATTTGCCGTTTTCCAGCGCGACTACGGCTTCGGAGAATGGCGGCACCATGCGGTCGGCGGTAAACCAGCCTAAATCACCGCCTTCGGAACCCATTGGGTCGATAGAGTTTTTCTTGGCCAGCTCGGCAAAGTTGCCGCCTTTATCCAATTCGGCGATCAATTTTTTCGCCTCGTCTTCGGTTTTTACCAAAATGTGGCTGGCTTTGTACTCGTTGCCGGCATTGGCCATTTTGGAGTCGTATTCTGCCTTGATTTCTTCGTCCGAGACCGGATTGGATTTCAAATAGTCCTGTAACGCCGCTTGTGAAAGCAAGGAGTTACGAATCGTGGCTAGGCGCTCCATCACTTCGGGACTTTTATCGAGTTGCTTTTGCACGGCCAATTGAATCAGCAATTCGCGTTGAATCAATTCTTCCAGTAGCTGCTCTTTTGGGAAGGACTGGCCTTGGCTACGCTCGGAGATTTCTTTTTCCAGAGTCTCCAAGGTTTTTTTGCCGATGTAGGTGCCGTTGACCGACGCGACGGCGTCTGCTTTACTGACGGTCGGCGCGGCCGGCGCTGCTTCCTGAGCCTTCTCTTGGGTGCAGCCGTAGAGCAGAGCGGTACCGGCCAGGATCAGCGGGATGAGTTTTAATTTCATATCAAGAATTTCCTTTGCTGTTTTCGGTAGGGGTTAAGGCATTGATGCCGAGGGCGTGAATTTCGTCTTTCATCATGTCGCCCAGCGCTTGATAAACCAACTGATGCCGCTGGACCAACGATTTGCCGTCGAACGCGGTGCTCACTAGCGTAACGTAGAAATGCCCTCCGCCCTGATTGCCGGCATGCCCGGCGTGGGCGGCGCTTTGATCGATGATTTCGATTAAGTCGGGCTGAAAGGCGGCTTCGAGTTTTTGGCGAATGTTGTCGGTGGTCATTGGGGAAATACTTGTTTAAAAGGTTTGACGGTAACGCTGGCGTATACGCCAGCGGAAAAATACGGATCGGCATCGGCCCAGGTCCGGGCGCTGTCGAGATCGGCGAATTCCGCGACAATCAGGCTACCGCTGAAGCCGGCGTCTCCCGGATTGTCGCTGTCGATGGCCGGGTGAGGGCCGGCCAAGATCAAGCGCCCTTCGTCCTGCAAGCTTTGCAGTCTCTCCAAATGAGCCGGTCTGGCGGCCAAGCGCTTAGGCAAACTGCCCGGACGGTCTTCGGCGATAATCGCGTAAAGCATTATTTTTTGGTCTCCGGCGCAGGTACGTGCTTATACAAAAAGGCCATTTGCACGACGATGAAAACCACCATTAGGCCGGGTACGCCGAAGGTTTTGAAGCTGACCCAGTCGTCGGTGCTGTAATGCGCCATCACGTAAAGATTCAAAAAGCCGACGCCGATAAAAAACAAGGACCAGCTTAGATTCAACCGTTTCCAGATACGCGTCGGTAACTCAAGGTTGGCGCCCATCATGCGTTCGATAAAGGTTTTGTTGCCGATAAATTGGCTGACCAAAAACGCACCGCCGAATAGCCACTCGATAATCGTCAATTTCCATTTGATGAATTGTTCGTCTTGCAAGTACAGGGTGGCGCCACCCATCACCAGAATCAATCCTAATGTGATCCAGTGCATCGTTTCCACCTTGCGATAGAGTAGCCAATAGGCCGCGACTTGTACGATTGTCGCAACTATCACTACCGCCGTGGCCACATAAATATCGTAAAGTTTGTAAGCCACAAAAAATAAGACGATAGGAAAGAACTCTAAAACGGGCTTCATACGTAGGTCGGTAGTGAAAAAGAAACGGTTAGGCGTATAAATCGATTCCGGTTACCAGTTCGGCGACGCGTTGGCGATTCGATTGGTTAATGGTCTGGCTATAGGCATTCAAGGCTTTTCGGGCTTTAGGATCCGCGATCACGTCTTGTTCATCGATCTTACCGAGCGGATTCTTAGTCAAAACCGAGTCGATCGTTGCCGGCTCGGATGGTTTTGTCACGAATGCGGGCGGCTTGCCCGTATTGCTTTCCAACGTTGCCCGCGACCGATTTTGCTCCGCATTGCCCGGCGACGGCTTCTGGTAGCCGGTCGGATAAAATGCCAGAGATGAACTGTGTATCGTGTTCACGGAGCGATGCAGGGGCCAAATCGACGGAAGCGCATTGTAGATTCTTTAGCCCCAATTGTACATGAGGCGGCTGGTATTGCTGGTAAAATGCGGCTTTTACGGGAGGAATTCATGGCAAACGACATTCACATAGAGCTGGAAGCCGCCGCGTTCCGGCAATTGCTTGAGCATCTGCAAACCCATACCGAAGTTCAGAATATCGAACTGATGTTGCTGGCCGATTTTTGCCGTAATTGTCTCGCGAAATGGTACGCCGCCGCCGCCGCCGAACGCGGCGCGAAAGTGGATTACGAACAGGCAAGGGAAATCGTGTACGGCATGCCCTATCGGGAATGGAAGGAGAAATTTCAGATCGAGGCCACGCCGGAGCAGTTGGCGGCCTACGATGCCAAGTTGAAATTAAAGGTGGCGCCATGACGGCCGATACGCCTTTCGACGCGATGTTTTCCGGCGTAATTGGCCGAGAATATCAAATGCTGAAGCTGATTTGCCCGTTCGCGGCCGAAATGAGCCGTTTGGTCGGTGCCGAAGTCGGCACATACTGTCGCACGCGGGATACGCTGGCGCAAGTTGTCGAATTGGGCGGCGGTACCGGCATTACCACGTTATCGATCTTGACGGCCGCCGACAATTTGACGGTATTTAGCGTGGACAACGAACCGACGATGCAAGCGCAAGCCCGCGAAAGCTTGAGTCACTGGGCCGACCTGGGCCGTCTGGCGTTTTGTGGCGACGACGCCTTGACCGCATTGCGCGGGTTGGCGACGGCCAGTGTCGATGTCGTGGCATCGGCATATACCTTGCATAATTTTCAATGCGATTACCGCCGCGATGTATTGGTGGAAATTTACCGGATTCTGAAAAACGATGGCCGATTCGTTTGCGGCGACCGTTACGCCTTGGACGACATTCCGGCGCATACCCGCAATACCCAGCGCGAGGTGGCCGGATATTTCGAGACCTTGACCGGTATTAACCGCCTGGATTTGCTGGAACACTGGATCATTCACCTGTTCAGCGACGAATCCGAGGATCACATCATGCGCGAAGGCTTGGCGCTCAGGCAGATGGCCGAAATCGGGTTTCGCGAACTGACGTTGACGCATCGCCTGGACGTCAATGCGCTGGTCACCGCTGTCAAATGAATCGGCGTGACCGGCCGCGGCGGCGCGGGCGTTGAACCTCTGAATACGGAGAAAAACCGAAATGGCCGAGCCGACGACTAAAAAGCCCAAGAAAACCCTGGATGCGTTTGCCGACGATTTGGACGCGATGCTCAATATCGGCGAAACCGCTTCCGAGCAGGTCGGTTTGATCGACGACGACGAAGCGATCGATCGCTTGTTGGTCGATCACGAAGTGGTGGCCGACTCGGCTGCGGCGGAACGCGACGAATTTGCCGACATCGACGCCTTGCTGGCGGCCGAGCAAGCTCAGCCGGATCTGGATCTCGCCGCCGCAAAGTTGGGCGACGAGTTCGACGCGGCCATCGACATCAATCCCAAGCACGAACAAATGCTGGACGACGAATTCGCCGATTTGGTCGATGTCGGGGTTGAGGCCAAGTTGGAAGAATTGGAACTGGATGTCGAGCCGTTTCCGGAACCGGATGTCGCCGACCGGGCTATCGCGGCCATCGACGACGAATTCGAAGTCGGCGAAACGCCTGAATTAGTGGTAAGTGACGAACGGGACGAATTGGACGCCATGCGAGAGATCGACGAGTTTTCGGACACTGGAGCACCGGCTGGCAACGCCGAATTTTTGACGGCCGATTTCGACATTTCGGCGGACGACGAGTATGTCAAACCCATCGAAGCCGAACCGGAATCTGCGCCTATTGTTATCGACGAGTTTGGCGACGACGATGTCGCCGATCTGGCGGCAGGGTTCGCGTTGGGCTCGGCGAGTGTCGAGGACGCCCCGCTCGCCGAACCGTCGGGCGATGACGACGAATTCGAGTCGCAGACCGCCGCCCAAGCGCCGCCGGCCGATTCGATACCCGTGCCTCCCTCGCCTGAGCCGGTCCCGGTGGTTGCCCCGGCGCCGGTAATCCAAATGGTGGATCACAGTGCCGAAATCGCGGCGCTGACCCACCAAATCGATGAATTAAAACGCCACCAGCGCCAGATCAAGGCGGATATTCTGGAAAAGGCTGAAAAAGCCCAATTGGCGACGTGCCTGGAAACTGTCGACGGTTTGCAGACCGAGCAGAAGAAAACCAAACGAGGCTTGGACGCGGTCGCGAACAAAAAACCGGTCGCGGCCTACGTCGCCAACGGCGTGGCGGCGTTGGCGCTACTGCTGGGTACCGGTTTGGGCATACAAGGCATGATCGCCAAGTCGCAAGTCGGCGAGTTGGTGACGATCATCGGCAAATTGCAGGAGCAAGTCGTTAATGCCCCGGCCGCCAACGCCGCCGACCAGGAAATGCTGCGCAAGCAGTTGGACGAATTATCGGTCGGAAATGGCGTGTTGGCAGCCCAGATCGCGGAACTGAAAAAAGCCCAGGGCGGTGGCGGAGGACAGGCGGTCGGTGGCGATGTCGGCAAGCAGCTGGCCGAACTGGGCAATCGCGACATGCAAATCGGCGCCGCGATCGAAGCCTTGCAGTCTAAAGTCGGCGCGTTGGAAAAAGCTCGCCCGCTCGCCGCCGCGACGCCGACGGTCAAGCCCGAGAAGAAAAAGCCGGAACCTGTTCCTGAAAATTGGGCGGTCAATTTGACCGCATTCAAGCAGGATTGGTATGCCAAGCGTAAGGCCGAGGAATTCGCCGGCAAGGGCGTTCCGGCCAAGGTCGCGAAAAGCGATGCCAAGGGCGAAACCTGGTACCGGCTGAGCGTTGATGGCTTCCCCAGCCAATACGAGGCGGCCGCCTATGCCGCCAAGGTCAAGAAAACCTTGAATCTGGACGCGGTTAGCGTGTTCAAGGTCAAGGATTGAGCGGCATGCCGGCCGACAAGCCCAATCAAAAACTGGTGGTGGCGGTATCGTCTCGCGCCTTGTTCGATCTCGACGAGTCGCATCGGATTTTCGAAACCCAAGGCAAGGAAGCTTTTTGCCGCTATCAGATCGAACACGAGAACGAAATTCTCGAGCCGGGTTTCGGATTCGCGTTGGTTAAAAAGTTTCTCGATCTGAACCTGGCTTTCCCGGACGAACCGCTGGTGGAAATTATCTTGCTGTCGCAAAACAGCGCCGATACCGGGTTGCGGATATTTAACAGCATCGCCCATCATCAACTCAACATCACCCGGGCCGCCTTCACCAGCGGCGTCTCGCCTTATGCGTATATTTCGGCGTTCGGCGCCCATCTGTTTTTGTCCGCGAATGGCGACGATGTGCGCAAGGCGCTGGATGCCGGTTGCCCGGCGGCGACCATCGTATCCGGCGCGGCCAGCAATCCGACCTCCCAATTGCGGATCGCGTTCGACGGTGACGCGGTCTTGTTTTCCGACGATTCGGAGCGCATCTACCAGCAACACGGCTTGGCGGCATTCGCGGCCAACGAACGTCACGAAGCCCATACGCCGCTGCCGGGCGGGCCGCTCAAAGCGTTTTTAAGCGCCCTGCACCGGATACAGACCCATTTCGGTCCGGAAACCGCGCCGATCCGCACCGCGCTGGTGACCGCGCGGGCCGCGCCCGCCCACGAACGGGTGGTGCGGACCTTGCGCGCCTGGGAAATTCGGATAGACGAGGCCTTGTTCCTCGGTGGCATGCCCAAGGGGGCGTTTTTGAAAGCCTTCGGCGCCGATATTTTCTTCGACGACCAAAAAGGCCATTGCGACTCGGCGGTGCTGCATCAGGTGGCCGCCGCTCACGTCCCCAACGGGATTACGAACCGGCCCGAATCTTGAAACGGTTAAACCACGGATTGTGCTCCACGCAGGCTAGCAGTGTCACGGATTTGAAATGAGCCAGCGCGATGTCTGTTTGGGTGCCGTATTTGCCGGGCGGCAGGATGATTTCCGCAGACGCGCTTTCGGCGTCGATCAATAAAGCGCATTGCTGTCTGCCCAGTGGGTTGTCGATCGCGTAAGGTTCGATTTTTCCGGGTATCGGTTCCAGCAGCAACAAGCTGGCATCGTCAAACAGCGTTTGTTGGCGGATGATCACCAATTTGGCGGCGAGTTGCTCGCGATACAGTAAGGCGATATCGCCGTTGCCGAAGCTGCCGGTCGTGCTTTCCGCCACCAGGAATTGCTTGCTGGTCGAACGCAGCAGGCGAACTTCGAAGCTGTCCAGATGGCCGGCGCCGTTCGACTTCGGCGATTGGTTGAAAAAGCTTTTCTCGTGTTCCAGCGGCATCAGCGTCATATTGTGCAATGTGGCACGGCTGCCATGATTTTGCTCGCTTAAGCGCATGATTTTGGAGAGCCGGTCTTCGCCCTGCAGATAGCCGCTCACTGCGGCGAAACCGGTCAATAGCCGGGCGGGCTGAGCGGGGCCGATGGTGAGCGACGAAAAGATCTGGTCGTAGCCCAACAAATGCTGAGCCAAGCGATTGCGGGTGGCGACCGCCATGTCGACGCTGATTTCGCCTTGTTGCAAGGCTCGCCCCAAGCGCTGGGTGGAGATCGCCAGCGAGTCCTTGGGCAACGGCCATTTCGGATGCCTGCGCGGTTTGGGTTCGCTGTCGGTCAATTCCCAATAAAAGTCGAAATCGCCGACATCGTGGCGGTTGAATTGCAGTAAATGCTGAGTCTGTCCGGCAAATTGGAACAGCTGATCAATTTCGGTTTCGGAGTAACGGTTGGGAGCGCAAAGTGTGAATAGCAGATTGCGTTTGAATACGGCGTCCAGTGTGCCGGCGTTTTTAAAATCAGCGACTTTGACGGAAATTGCTTGATTCAGCCAGCGTTGTTTTTCGGCGAGCAGATACAATTGCGCGGACTTTTTCCACAAACTCGCCGAGGGCGCTTCGTAAAAGCGGGCGCCGGTTCGCAGGCAAAAACCGGCCAATTGCAGCGCATAAAACATCGCTACCCGGCCGCGTTCCGCATCGTCGCTCAAGCCGGACGCGAGCCGAGCAAAAGCCAAGCTGGCGTGGCGAAACAGTTGTATCGCCAGTTTGGCGGCCTTGCAGGATTTGGCGTTCGCCGGCCATTCGGCGCGGGCAAAAACCGCCAAGCCTTGCGCCAGATGCAGTGTGGGCGGGACCATACCGATCATGGTTGCTAGCGGATTGTCGCCGCTTAGCGGTGAAGTACTCAAGGTCTTCCAGGCTTGGTTGAGGCGATTCGCCGCGTTGGCGGGCGGCAGCGAACTGAGCGATTGCAACCAGGCGGTTGCCGATTCGGATTCGAGCGGAAACGGCAGCGAAGTTTGGGTGGGCATGAATCGGCCGACGGAGCTATGACGAAATATTTCCAAGTTTAGCTTAGCTTGACGGTTCGCGGCGCGGCAATTTTGCGAGGCGAGGTTCGCCGCATACAATGGCCTCCATTTGCGTCGAAACCCATTCCATGTCCCAACTTCCCCGATGGACCGCCTACTTGATCGCGCCGACGGCCGGCGCGGCGCTGACCTTGGCGTTTTCCCCCTACGATCTGCCCTGGCTGGCCTTGCCGGCGCTGGCTTTACTGTACTGGACTTGGCTGGACCGATCCGCGAAGCGTGCCGCCGTACTGGGTTACGGATTCGGTCTAGGTCTGTTTGGTAGCGGTCTGTGGTGGGTTTACATCAGTATCCACGATTTCGGTGACGCCGAACCCGCCGCCGCTACGGCGTTGACCGGCTTGTTAATCGGGGCGTGGGCGGTTTTTCCGGCCTTGGCGGGCTACCTGGCGGTCAAGTTCAACGCCGGTGCCAAGGCATGGACCCGAGCGACGCTATTCGCGGCGGTGTGGGTCGTGGTCGAATATTTGCGCGGCGACTGCTTGCTAAACGGCTTTCCTTGGTTGTTGATAGGCTATGCGCAGTCGGATACGCCGTTGGCCGGCTACGCGCCGATCGTCGGCGTCTACGGCGTGGGGTTTTTGCTCGCGCTGTCGGCGTTCGCCTGGGTGGAGATCGTTGCCGGGACGATCCCTTGGCGGCGAGGTTTGCCGGTGGTATTGCTGATGTGGTCGGGTGGAGCGGTTTTGCGCGGCGTGGCCTGGACCGAGCCGGCCGGCGCGCGGTTTAAGGTGACTTTGGTGCAAGGCAATGTCGGCCAGGATCGAAAATGGGACATCGATCAACGTGCCGGCACTTTGAGCCTCTACCGGGATTTAACCGAAGCGCATTGGGATTCGGACGTCGTGATTTGGCCGGAAACAGCGGTGCCGGCCTTTTTAAACGAAGTGCAAGCGGAATTTATCGAGCCCTTGCGCTCCGATGCGCTGCGCCACGGCACCGAACTGGTGTTGGGACTTCCCAGCGGTGGACAGGGAAAGCACTATTACAATAGCGTGCTGGCCTTGGGCGAGAACCAGCAGCTCTATCATAAACATCATTTACTGCCGTTCGGCGAGTATTTGCCGCTACAACCCCTGTCCGGCTGGATCTTGGACCTAATGGCGATACCGCTCGGCGACTTTGCCGCCGGCGCCGACCGCCAGCCCTTGCTGTCGGCCGGCGGCTATCGATTTGTGACCACCATTTGCTACGAAGACGCCTTTGGCGAATTGGTAGCTCGCCAAATCGCCGATGCCGCCTACATCGTCAATCTGACCAACGACGCTTGGTTCGGCGACTCCGCTCAACCGTATCAGCACCTGCAAATGGCGCGGATGCGAGCCCTGGAAACCGGCCGCTATTTGGTCCGAGCCACCAACACCGGCGTGACCGGCTTCGTCGGCCCCGACGGCCGCATACTCTCCGTCGCGCCGAGCTTTACCGCTACCACAGTGACCGCCGACATCGTGCCGATGCGCGGCGTCACGCCCTACGCGCGCTTCGGGGACGTATGGGTGTTGGCGGTGTTAGTGGCTGGGGTGGGGGCGCTAAAGATAGGGTGGCTTGTCATAAAACCGTAACCAGTTTGTCACGGTACTTTCTCATTCCGGCTTTAGGCTGGCGGACGTTAACCGATTCGCCGCTTCCAAAAACCAAGGCGCTAGGCGAGGCGCCGCTATTCGCCCCCGAGGACATTCCATGCGCAACCCCCACCCTTTATCGTTGCTGTCGGCCGGTCTGGCAGCCGCGTTGTTGACTCTATCCGTCGCGGCGGTCGCCGAAACCACGGTCGAAAATGCCGACTATTGGCGGCAAAACGGCCAGCACAGCATTCGCGTCGCCGAAGACCTGCAACCGATCGATCGTCACGCCAAGAACGTAATTCTGTTTGTCGGCGACGGCATGGGCATCTCGACCGTGACCGCGGCCCGCATTTTCGAAGGCCAAGGTAAGGCCGACAATCGCGGTGGCGAGGAAAATCTGCTGAGTTTCGAAAAAGCGCCCTACATGGCTTTGTCGAAAACCTACAGTGTCAATCAGCAAACTTCCGACTCGGCGCCGACAATGACCGCGATGATCACCGGCGTCAAGACCAACGACGGTGAGTTGTCGGTCAGCATGGAAGTCGCGCGTAAGGAGAAAAGCGCGGAAGTCGTTAACCAATACAAAGTCAAAACCCTGTTGGAGCAGGCCGAGGAGCGCGGCCTGTCCACCGGTATCGTCTCGACGGCTCGGATTACCCACGCTACTCCGGCTGCTTGCTATGCGCACACGTCCGAGCGGGATTGGGAGTCCGACGCGCAAATGCCGGCCGACGCCACCGTTAGCGATATTGCCAAGCAATTGGTCAATTTCAGCTACGGCGACGGCCTGGAAGTCGCGATGGGCGGCGGTCGTAGCATGTTCCTACCCAATACCCAGACCGACCCGGAAGACACCGCCAGCAAGGGCGGTCGCAAGGACGGCTTGGATCTGACTCAGCAATGGCTGAGCCACTACGCCAAATCCGCTTATGTTTACGATAAAACCGGTTTCGATGCGGTGGACGCGAAAAGCACCGATCATCTGTTGGGGCTGTTTGAACGTTCGCACATGGAGTACGAAACCGATCGAGCCAACGACACCGGTGGCGAACCTTCGCTAACCGAAATGACCGAAAAAGCCATCGATATTCTGTCGAAAAACCGTAAAGGTTACGTGCTGATGGTGGAGGCCGGCCGCATTGACCACGCTCACCACGCCGGTAACGCTTACCGGGCGCTGGCGGATACCGTCGAGTTATCCAATGCGGTGCGCAAGGCCGTCGAAAAAACCGACGCCAAGGATACGCTCATCGTCGTCACCGCTGACCATAGCCACACCTTTACCATCGCCGGCTATCCGGGACGCGGCAATCCAATTACCGGATTGGTCAAGGAACCGGGCGCGACGGTCTTCGCCAAGGACAGCAACGGTTTACCTTATACGACGCTGGGTTACGCCAACGGCCCCGGCTACCGTGGTCCCAACCCCCGCCCGGATTTGACAGACGTCGATACATCACATCCGGACTTCTTGCAGGAAGCCGCGATACCGATGGCTAGCGAAACCCATGCCGGCGAGGACGTGGCGATTTACGCTTACGGCCCGAAAGCTCATCTGTTCCATGGTGTGCAAGAACAGAGCTACATCTACCACGTGATGGCGCGGGCGCTGAAATTGCCTGTCGGCCAGTAAGCGTTGGTTGACTGCGTTGTAGGGGCGCCAACCGGCGCCCCTTTTTTATGTTTGGAGTATCGATGTTGAAAACCGTATTTTCCGTTTGCTTGGTTTTGCTGATGAGCTTGACCGCATGTCAATCCCAGTTGCCGAGCCCTTTGCAAATTCAGGCGGTGGAGGCGATGCCGCCGCTGGCGGCCGAATTCGAAACCGAAGTACTCGAAACCGACACGCACGGTGACGAGACGACGCGAGTGTATCGTTGGCGTTTTGTCCGCCACGCTGATCGGGTGGAAACCCACAATCTGAGCGACGACAGCGGCGAAGTTTGGCGACGGCTGGCCGGCGGCGACATCGCTTATCAAAAAGTATTCCACGGTCAACGCCAAACCATCGACTATCAGCCGGGTGATTTGAAAGCTCTGGCGGCGGTGCCCGATTGGCGGGCGGTCGCCACCTTGCTTAGTCCCGCCGAGCTCGGTGGCTTACAGGCGGACGGCGAGGAATCCGCGCTGGGACGGGTCGCCTTGCGATACCGGTCGGGTCAGGGCGAAATCGAAGAACTTTTGTGGTTGAACCGGGAACAACTGCCGGCACTGATTCGACGCCAGGAGCACGGTCATCTGTTAGTCACCCGTTTGGTGGCACTATACCCGACTGGACAAGCGCCCTGGCCGGAACTGCGCGACGAGGACTACGGACACACAGACTATGCCGATCTCGGCGATAAGGAGGGCGATCCTTTTGTCAAATCGATCTTACCGACGCTGAAAGGCGGCCATCATCACGAGCATTAACTGGATGAGTTCGGTAATCAGGGGAGGGCGGTTGGCGGTCTGTCGTAGATTCGGCACACCGCGAGCTTGGTTAAACCGCTACTTTCGAGGTGCAATGGGAGTATTTGGTTCGTTAGACCGGATTAGCGTTTTGGCAAGGGTGGTGTAATACGTTTCATCAAATCTTAACCGAACTGAAACTTGAATTTCTTGTGTGCTGGTTAACATCTTTTTCGCAAGGGCGACAGGCCGCCTCTTGCTTTTTGAAAAAAACCAACGACCCGCACTAAAGGAATTTGATTATGAAAGAGTTTAGATTGACCCTGATCGCCGCTGCCGTGGCGTCTCTGATATCGCCGCTTGCGGCTAACGCCGCCGAAACGGCGTTCGACAATTTCACACCGTTGACCGCTTCCGCTGGCCCAGCCGCTAACGAGGCGTCACCGATAACACTATCCAGCCCTAACTTTACCCAGGTTTCGATTGCCGACCGTTCGACTCAACTGGCGCAAGGCCAGAGCAATAGCGGCAACTGGGACATGATTACCGCCAACGAAACCGGCCCGAACGCCGGCCGATATTTGTTCATGCCGTTCGAAACCGGCGCGGGCGGGGTGCAACGTATCGATTTGCACGATGCGAACTACAACACGCGCACCACCACCATCGTGGCGTCCGGGACGCAGGACTTTGTCTCCGGCGACGCTTCTCGTTGGGCTCCATGGGGTGGCTATTTGACCGCCGAGGAGTCTTGGGGAAACGGCAGCAGCAAAGGCCGCTTATTCGAAGTAACTAATCCGACCACCGCGACAGCAAACGGCGGCAACTTCGTGCAACGTAGCATTCTGCCGCGAGTGTCTCACGAAGGTTTGGCGTTCGATAGTGGTAACAACCTGTATTTCGTCGACGAGTTGAATGGCGGATCGATCTACAAATATGTTTCAGCCAATCCGCTTGCCGATAATGGCGACGATTTCTTCGCGGCTGGTCAAACTTTCGTCATGAAGGTCGGCGTCGGCGGACAATTCGAAGGCAATAACGGTCCGGCGATTACCGGAGCATTCTCTTGGGAAGCGATCACCGATGTCAACGGCGGCGTTCTGGCCGGCGTGTCGGTATTGGCCAGCGACGGCACCATCGACGGCCGTGCTTCCGCCGACGATAACGATGTATTGGCGACCGGCTTCAATCGTCCAGAGGACTTGGAATTTCAAAACTTGGGCGGAAATCAGTTGATCTACTTCACGACCACCGATTCCGATACCAACGCGAATACCACCGACGGCCGTAGCCGCATTTACAATTTCAACGTGGCGACACAGTCGTTGAGCTTGTTTGCCGATTCCAACACTATCGATTTGGCGACCGGTTTAGCAGTCGGCGGTGGCTTGCGGAATGCCGACAATCTGGCGATCGACGCCGAGGGAAATATCTATATCATCGAAGATCGCGATGGCGCGGTGGATGACGATATCTGGTTTGCCAAGGACATCAACAAGGACGGCGATTTGCTGGATGCCGGCGAAGGCTTGGCGCGTTGGGCGTCGAACGGTACTACGGGTTCCGAGTTTACCGGTTTGTATTTCGATAAGTTCAACCCGAATGTTGCGTACGTCAACATTCAACATCCAGCCAGCGGCGTGGACCGTACGATGCAAATCAACGCGGTGCCGGTTCCTGGCGCGGTTTGGTTGTTCGGTTCGGCCATCGCAGGCCTGATCGGCTTGCGCCGCCGGGGCTGATTCTCGTGAGCGGGCAGGGACGCCCACTCAGTCTTAATCTCCACCGCCCGTTAACACTCCGGTCGCTACCCGGTGATCCGTGCCTTCAGGTGGATAGCCGGGAATTGGCCGGCATTTCAAGCAGAGAAACGATATGAAATTTGGATTCAAAATGATGGCCGTGCTCGGCGCATTATCGGTTGGCCCCAGCGCCGAAGCCGCGGTGATAACCCAGTGGAATTTCAATTCCGATCCGGCCGACGCTGCCACCGGGACCGGTGTTACCACGCCCGCAGTCGGTATTGGCGGCGCGACATTGTTGGGCGTCACCGGCAGTTTTAGCAGTGGCGATGCCAGCGGCGGCTCGTCGGACCCGTCGAGCGGTGACGATAGCGGCTGGCAAACCACCGGCTACGCAGCGCAATCGGTCGGCAACAAAACCCGCGGCATGCAATACTTGGTAAGCACGCTGGGCTTCGAGAATATTACGGTCAGCTACGATCTGCGGCATAGCAACACCAGCTCTCGTTACGAACAAGTGCAATACACGCTGGACGGGGCTGTCTGGAACGACATTGCCCAATTCGACGGTAATGTCGGCGACACATGGTTTAACGGCCGTAGCGTCGATTTCAGCGCAATCGCTGGCGTTGCCGATAATCCTCTTTTTGGTGTGCGTATCGTCGCGGCATTCGCGCCGGGCGGCACTGGCTATCTGGCATCCGATGCGACCAAAACCTACGGGGCCGCCGGTACCTGGCGCTTTGATATGGTTACCGTATCGGGCAGTGAAATTGCGGCGGTACCGGTGCCGGGCGCGGTTTGGCTGTTCGGTTCGGCTCTGATTGGTCTGCTCGGCGGCGCGCGTCGCAAGGCTTGATCGCCTGTCGTAAACCCGCTGTTAGCAAGCAAAAAAGCCTCGGTCAAACGAGGCTTTTTTTGTTGAGCGCCGGCTTATTTATGAATTTCACTATGCAGCGCCCGATACTCTTCGGTTAATTTATGGCTGGGCGCGTAATGGATTAATGGTTGGGCGTCCGAGTGCGATTCGCGGACTTTGACCGAGGTCGATATCTTGGTTTCCAACACCGGCAGCCCTTCGGCGATCAATTCCTCGACGAGCTGGCGGGGCAGGTTGGCTTGTTTTTGGTATTGATTGACGACGATGCCTTCTATTTCCAGTTTGTCGTTGTGATCGGCCTTGACCTCGGCGATGGCTCGCATCAAGGTGTATAGCGCTTCGCGGGCGAAGGTGTCGCAATCGAACGGAATCAGGCATTTTTCGGCCGCGATCAGCGCGGATTGGCTGTAAAAATTCAACACCGGCGGCGTATCGATATAAATATGTTCGAAGCCTTCCAACTTTTCCAGCGCTTCCTTCAATTTGAAGATTTTGTAACGCGATTCCAAGCGGCCTTGCAGCGCTTCCAGATCCGGGTGAGAGGGGACGACATACAGGTTCGGAAACGGGGTTTCGTGTATCGCGCTTTCCAGGCCTTCCTTGCCGCCGCCGAACAGGCCGAGTCCCAGGTTGTCCTTAAAGAAATGCGCGATGGTCTTATCCGGGTCGCCGACTTTGGCACCCAGCAGGTACTGTGTGGAGTTGCCCTGAATGTCGAGGTCGATGACCAGGGTTTTTTTGCCTTCCACGGCGCTGATGGCCGCGAGATTGCAGGTGATCGTGGATTTGCCCACGCCGCCCTTCTGATTGAAAATCACCCTGCGCATGATTACCCTCGACAGTTAGCAAATAAAAGCCCGCATTATAAGGTTAACGCTTGTAATATCAACAGCGTGAGAACCGGGTGCCCTTGCATTCGGGACAATCGGGCAGCACGCTGGTCGATTTGAAGGCGATTTGCTTGCCGCAGGCATCGCAGATGAAGGTGCCGGGGCCGGTGACGTCGCCGCTTTGATAGGGGTGGTACTGCTTGGCTTCCATTTCCAGCGCCGCCAGTTTGACGCGGGTTTTGTCGGCGATACTCATAAACGCGTCGAGCGCGAAGTTTTCGATCAGTTCGAGGTCGAACTTCAGCCATTCCGACCACGAATCGTTTTGGTTTTCCTGTTGCGGCGAGGCGGCGACGTGTTCGACGTCGCGCATCACGTAATCGGCGATTTTATTGATTTCCTCTTGGGTATGACCGCCCAGCTCGCTGGTTTTTTCCTTGGCGATTTCCAACGCGTCGGCGACCGTATGCAGGGTATCGTCCATTGCTTCGTAGAGATGGCCCATCAGATCGTCGTACGCTTTGGTCAGTTTGCTTTCGCCCATGGTTGCTCCCGGTTGTTATAGTGATTTGAGGCTTTGGATTTACCCGCCTCTAAGGTATTCTAGCGCCTTTTTATAGCATAAGACGAGCAGGATGGAAGAGCATTACAACCCCACGGCCATCGAACAAAAAGTCCAAGCCGCGTGGGAAAAATCCGGGGTTTTCACGGCCGTTGAGAACACCGGCAAGGAAAAGTATTACTGTCTGTCGATGTTTCCCTATCCTAGCGGCAAACTGCACATGGGCCATGTGCGTAACTATACGATAGGCGACGTCATCAGCCGTTTTCAGCGCATGCAAGGCAAGCATGTGTTGCAACCGATGGGTTGGGACGCCTTCGGCCTGCCGGCGGAAAACGCCGCGATGCAAAACAAGGTGCATCCGGCCGATTGGACCTATTCCAACATCGACTACATGCGCGACCAGCTCAAGCGTCTGGGCTTCGGTTACGACTGGAGCCGCGAGCTGGCGACTTGCGATCCGGACTATTACCGTTGGGAGCAGTGGTTCTTCATCCGTTTGCTGGAAAAAGATCTGGTTTATAAGAAAACCGCGCCAGTTAACTGGTGCCCGCACGATCAAACCGTACTGGCCAACGAGCAAGTCATCGACGGTTGCTGCTGGCGCTGCGACACGCCGGTCGAGAAAAAAGAAATTTCGCAGTGGTTCTTGAAAATCACCGCTTACGCCCAGGAGCTGCTCGACGACTTGCAAAAATTGCCGGGCTGGCCCGAACAGGTGCGGGCGATGCAGGCCAACTGGATAGGCCGTTCCGAAGGCGTGGAGATGGATTTTGCCGTGGAAGGTTTCGAGTCGCCGATTCGAATTTACACCACCCGTCCCGATACCGTGATGGGCGTGACTTACGTCGCCGTCGCGGCCGAACATCCGGTCGCGCTGAAAGCCGCCGAAAGCAATGACAAGGTAAAAGAGTTTCTGGAATCCTGCAAGCAGATGGAAACCTCGGAAGCCGCGATGGAAACCATGGAAAAACGCGGCGTCGATTCAGGCTTCCAAGCCATTCATCCGCTGACCGGCGAATCGGTGCCGGTGTGGATCGCCAACTTCGTGTTGATGAGCTACGGAACCGGTGCGGTAATGTCGGTGCCGGCGCACGACCAGCGCGATTACGAGTTTGCCAAGAAATACGGTATTGCGATCAAGGAAGTCATAGCATCCGCCGACGGTAGCGACGACAGCGTGGCCGACAAGGCTTTTACCGACAAAGGCGTCTTGAAAAACTCCGGCGAATTCGACGGCCTGGATTTCAAACAAGCTTTCGACGCCATCGCCGCCAAACTGGCAGGCCTCGACAAAGGCGAGCGCAAAACCAACTTTCGCCTGCGCGACTGGGGCGTATCCCGCCAACGTTACTGGGGCGCGCCGATTCCGGTGATTTATTGCGACGACTGCGGTACCGTGCCTGTGCCCGACGAGCAATTGCCGGTGACCTTGCCGCGCGACGTGGTGCTGGACGGCTCGCAATCGCCGCTGGCCGCGCATCCGACCTTCCCGCGTGCCGACTGCCCGACATGCGGAAAACCGGCCCGGCGCGAGACCGATACCTTCGACACCTTCATGGAATCGTCCTGGTATTTCGCCCGTTACGCCAGTCAAGACTGCGGCACCGCGATGCTGGACCAACGCGCCAACTACTGGCTGCCGGTCGATCACTATATCGGCGGCATCGAGCACGCAATCTTGCATTTGCTGTATGCGCGCTTCTACACCAAATTGCTGCGCGACGAAGGTTTGATCGTCTGCGACGAGCCGTTCAAAAACTTGCTGACCCAAGGCATGGTGGTCGCCGAGACTTTTTATCAACACGACGAACACGGCCATAAAAAATATTTCAACCTGACCCAAATCGAAGTCGAGCGCGACGCCAAAGGCAAAATCGTCGGCGCCAAATTGCTGGAAGACGGTTCGCCGGTCACGGTCGGCGCGATCGAGAAGATGTCTAAGTCCAAGAACAATGGCGTCGATCCGCAGGTGTTGATCGACCAATACGGCGCCGACACGGTGCGTTTGTATACGATGTTCACGTCGCCGCCGGATCAATCCTTGGAGTGGAACGACGCCGGCGTCGAGGGCGCGTTTCGTTTCTTGAAACGCTTGTGGCGCCAGGTGTTCGTGCATGTTGAAGCCGGTTTGTCGCAAGCGGCGACCGATAAAGCCGCGTTGACGGACGATCAGAAAGCCATGCGTCGCCAACTGCACCAAGCCTTGCAGAAAGTGACCGACGACATGGCGCGGCGCCATACTTTCAACACCGCGATCGCCGCCAACATGGAACTGGTCAATGCACTGAACAAATTCGAGGACGATAGCGTTAACGGTCGGGCGGTGCGTCAGGAAGTATTGGAAGCGATCGTGTTGATGCTGGCGCCGATCATTCCTCACGCGGCGCAACAGCTTTGGAACGAATTGGGTCGCGATAGCGACATCGTTCTTGCAGCTTGGCCGGACGTCGATGAATCGGCATTGGTGCAAGATTGCATCGAGATGGTGGTGCAGGTCAACGGCAAGCTGCGCGGCAAATTGTCGGTCGCGGCTGCTGCGGCAAAAGAGCAAGTGGAGGCGCTGGCTTTGGCGGATTCCAACGTGCAGCGCTTTCTGGAGGGTAAGCCGATCAAAAAGCTGATCGTTGTGCCCGGAAAATTGGTGAATATCGTTGTTTAAGTTTAGCTTTCGGCTGTTGGCCGGCATTCTTCTAATCGCGGCGGGTATGACCGGCTGCGGTTATCATTTGCGCGGCTCGGTCGATATGCCGGAAGCGATGAAGAACGTTTATGTCTTCGGCGCTTCGCCGCAGCTGCAAAGCCAGATGCAGTCCATCGTGCGCGCGTCCAAAGGCAAGATCGTGGGCTCGCCGAACGATGCGGGTGTCGTGGTTAAGGTCTTGAAGGAGGACATGCGCCGCCGGACCCTGTCTATCGGCTCGACCGGTAAATCCAACGAATCGGAGCTGGAATATTATTTGCGCTTCCAGATGTACGATAACCAGGAAAAACCGTTGATGGAAGAGCAGACCATCGAGATGAGTCGCGAGTTTTTCAACGACCAAACCGCGATCTTGGCGAAGACCAACGAGGAACAATTGATCCGTTCCGAGATGTACAAGCAAGTCGCCCGCATGTTGTTGGCTAGGGCCAGGATAGCCGTCGACAATCAGAAAAAATAGCGATGCGTTTGAAGGTCGATCAACTCGCCGGCGCATTGCAAAAAAATCTGGCGCCGGTTTATTGGGTCGGCGGCGACGAGCCGTTGCAGGTGGGCGAGGCGGCCGACGAGGTCCGCGCCGCCGCTCGGCGGGCGGGCTATACAACTCGCGAAGTGGTATCGGTGGAAACCGGCAACGAGTGGCCACTTTTGATGGCCGAAGCGGAATCCCTGTCGATATTCTCCGACAAGAAGCTGATTGATTTGCGATTGCCCTCGGCCAAGCCTGGGATCGAGGGCGGTAAAGTACTGGTCGAGTATTGCAAGAAGATTCCTGACGATACGATTTTATTGATTACCGCCGGGAAACAGGAAGCGGCCGCGCAGAAATCGCAATGGTTTCAGGCGATCGAAAAGATCGGTGTGGTGGTGCAGGTTTGGCCGCTGCAAGGTCAAGAGTTGTTGCAATGGTTGCAACGTCGAGCCGAACGCAGAGGGATGCATCTGAGCAGCGAGGCCGTTAGACTATTGGCGTCCAGGGTAGAGGGCAACCTGTTGGCGGCGGCTCAGGAAATCGAAAAACTCTTCATACTGCATGGGGCTGTCACGATAGAAAAAGCGGCAATCGAGGGCGATGTCGCCGACAGCTCGCGCTTCGATGTCTTTAAGTTGGTCGAGGCGCTATCGGCGGGCAAGCTGAATCGCGCGGTCAGAATATTGCAGGCATTGCGCGCGGAGGGCGTCGCGGCCCCCGTGGTGTTGTGGGCGATTAGCCGCGAAGCGAGATTGCTTTGGCATCTTCACAGCGAAGCCAAGGTCGGTGGATTGTCCGAGGCGACCTTCAAAAAATACCAGGTTTGGGACAAACGTAAGCAAGCCGTTCAAGAGGCCATGGTTCGAATCAAACCGGCCGAATTGCGAGCCATTCTGTTGGCTTGCGCGGCAACCGACGCCCGCGTCAAAGGCCAAGTCACTGGCGACGAGTGGGAAGGGTTATTCGAAATTTGCCGGCTCTGGGTAAAGCCTTTAAGAACCGGAACCGCCGCCTAATTTGGAAACTGGCGGCGGTTTTGGTTTTGCGGATTAAGCGAGTTTGCGTTTGCCGCCGGCCATTAGAGCCAGCAAGCCGGTACCGAACATCCAGACTGCGGCTGGAACTGGAACGGCGGTAAGCTGTAGGTTGCCGTCTGAGGCAAATAACGCCCCACCAACTTTGCTTTCGCCTTGTACACTGTTGATCGATGTCAAGATAGACACGCCTTTGGTTTTGATAGTAAAGATTGCATCGCCCCCGGCTATGGTGTCTGGAGAATACACATTGTGGTCGTAACCGTTAAGTCCGCCTGTGAAGGAAAGACTCATGTCCTGGTATCCTGAGCCAGAATTGTTGCCGGTAATTTTGACGCTTCCTTCGCCACTCGCAATACTACCGTAAAGGATAGCCGACCCGTTGCTGAACCCAGAGTCCGTGGTGAAATTAAAATCTGGATTTGTGTCGAAATAAAGGCCGACGTTACCAGTGTCTATAGTAAACGTTTGGGTACTGCCATTATTGACGTAGCTCCCTGAAAACGTCGCAATGGCGGTCAATTCGTAACCCGATCCCGAACCAGTGGAATTAAGATTAGGCGCCGCGACTGTTCCAAAATCGAATGAGTGCGAAACAACCGCTGATTGATACCAGCCTTGCATGGTACCGGTTGTTGCGGATGTAGGAGAAAACTTAACCAAGGCTACTCCCAAGCCAAAATCATAGGTGTCGAACTGAGCTACAGTATCTTCGAATCCGTCGCTACCGACAGCCCGGGAGTAATCGGCTGTCCCTACCCATGAGTTAGCAAAGGCGAGCGGGGATGTCATCAGGAGTCCGGTGACGAGGATGGTGTGTTTGAACGTTTTCATCTAGTACCTCTGTTTAAAATTAATGTCCCCCCGGATTTTTATAACGCTTTTTGTGAATCAATGCAAATTACAGTTCTAAGACCAAGGAAATATGTTTTACAGTTCGAGATAGAAAAACCATCACGAAAATTTGTGTGAAGTTAGCTAGGAAGCTGGGTGAGTTTTGTGGCGTTTTAACCGGGTTGTTTTCGAGGTTTTTTCGGCCGGTCGCTTGGGCTAGAATGTCCGAGCTTGAATAACCGTAAACAGACGAGGACTTACTTATGGCAGAGTTTAGAAGGTACAAGTGTAAAACTTGCGGCCACATTTACGACGAAAAACTGGGTGATCCGAAAAGCGGCATTGCACCGGGAACCCTTTGGGAAGATGTGCCGGACGATTGGGGTTGTCCGAAATGCGGCGCGATCAAAGTAATGTTTACGCTGATGAAATAGCGGTTCAGCAATTGGACCGCCGTGGTATTTGCGGCGGTCGGCACCGAAAAAGGGCGCGACGGCGCCCTTTTTTGTAGGAGTCAGGCCAGCTTGGCTTTGATAAAGTCGACGAGGTCCCGCATCGCCACATCCTGGCTCGCGGCTTCCCCTCGGCCTTGGTACTCGACGCTGCCGCTATCCAGGCCGCGGTCGCCGATGACGACACGGTGCGGAATACCGATCAATTCCATGTCCGAGAACATGAAACCGGCTCGTACTTTTCTGTCGTCCAACAAGACTTCGATGCCGGCTGCAAGCAAGTCTTGGTAGATTTGTTCGACGGTATCGCGCAATCGGTCGGATTTATACATATTCATCGGACAGATCGCGACCTGAAACGGCGCCAATTCCTTCGGCCAGATAATACCGCGCTCGTCGTGGCCTTGCTCGATGGCGGCGGCGACTACCCGAGAGACTCCGATGCCGTAGCAGCCCATGATCATCGTTTGGTTCTTGCCGGCTTCGTTGACCACGGCCGCTTGCATCGCTTCGCTGTATTTACCGCCCAATTGAAAGATATGGCCAACTTCGATGCCGCGAGCGATAGTCAAGGTGCCGTGCCCGTCAGGGCTGGGATCGCCGTCCACCACTTGGCGAATGTCGCGGAATTCGATGCCGCTCAATGGTCGGTCGCGCTCCCAGTTGACGCCGGTGTAATGGAATCCGGCTTCGTTTGCGCCGCAGACGAAGTCGCTAAGGTTTTCGACGGCGAAATCTGCAATGATGGCGGTTATCGGCCCAGGAAACGGTTTGTCGCCTTCGGTAATCGGGCCGATATACCCAGGCCGGCAGCCTAGATGGGTTTCGATTACGGTATCGGTGGCGAAGTCGAAGGCGCCGATGATTTTGTTCAATTTGATCTCGTTCAGTTCGTGGTCGCCGCGCAACAAGATTAAATATTGGAAGTCTTTCGGCTGGCCTAACGGATCGTTACCCTTATGGGTAACGAGCAAGGTTTTAAGTACCTTTTCCGGCGACACGCTCAGAAACTCGCTGACCTCGGCAATGGTTTTCTTGCCGGGGGTGGCCGTTTTTTCGAATGTTTTTTCGGGTGCGGGTCTGTTCAGCGCGGGTCTTATCGTTTCGGCCTTTTCGACATTCGCCGCGTATTCGCTTTCGGTCGAAAAGGCAATCGCATCCTCGCCGGAATCGGCTAGCACGTGGAATTCGTGAGAAACCGCCCCGCCGATCGCGCCGGAATCGGCCATGACGGCCCGGAATTTCAGGCCGAATCGGTTGAAGATATTGGTATAGGTTTGATACATCACGTCGTAGGTCTGCTGCAAGGACGTTTGATCCAGGTGGAAGGAATAGGCGTCCTTCATGACGAATTCCCGGGAGCGCATCACGCCGAAACGCGGACGGATTTCGTCGCGAAATTTGGTTTGGATTTGATAGTAGGTCACCGGCAGTTGTTTGTAGCTTTTCAACTCGTGGCGGGCCAGATCGGTGATAATCTCCTCGTGCGTCGGGCCCAGGCAGAAATCCCGGTCGTGGCGGTCTTTCATCCGCGCCAATTCCGGGCCATATTTTTCCCAGCGACCGGTTTCCTGCCAAAGTTCCGCAGGTTGCAACGCCGGCATCAGTACCTCCAGCGCGCCGGATTTATTCATTTCCTCGCGGGTAATTTGTTCAACCTTGCGTAAAATGCGCAGGCCCAACGGTAGCCATGTGTAAATGCCCGCCGCCAGTTTACGAATCAATCCTGCCCGGATCATCAGTTTGTGGCTGGCAATTTCGGCGTCGGCCGGTGTTTCTTTAACGGTGCTGAGGGGAAATTGGCTAGTACGCATGGCGGCCTTCGAAGTAATTAACAAATCGTCTATTTTAACGTTTAAATTGGCGAACGACGACAAGGTTCGCCGATTTCGCGATCACTGTAAGGGGGCTTGGCATTGCCGCGACCGCCGAAATTTGGGAAACTTGAAAAAATAAAAAATCTCACCGGGAACGAAAGGGAAAAATGATTAAAGTCTTGCTGGTTGATGATCATGAGTTGGTTAGGAGCGGTATTCAGGCGTTGTTGTCGGCGGAAACGGACATTGCGGTTGTAGCGGTCTGCAATTGCGGCGAGCAGGCGCTGAAAGTAGTTGAGACGGATCCGCCCGACGTGATTCTGATGGATATCAATATGCCGGGAATGGGCGGCGTTGAAGCGTGTCGACGTATTCTGGCCGCGAATCCGCAAATCAGAATCATTGGAGTATCGGTGCATAACGATGGCCCGATTCCTCAACAATTGCTGAAATTGGGAGTGGTCGGTTTTGTCTCCAAAGGCTCGTCGACAGCGGAGATGGTGGCGGCGATTAAGGCGGTGGCGTCCGGTAAGCGTTACTTGTGTCAAGATGTCGCCAGTAATTTGGCGTTTCAGTTGTTACCAGGCGCCAACCCATCGCCTTTTTTGCAACTGTCTTCTCGGGAAGCCGAGGTGGCTCGCCTGATACTGAGCGGTAAAAGTATTCAGGAAATGTCGGCGTTATTGAAAATCAACGACAAGACGATCAATACCTACCGCTATCGTTTGTACGGTAAATTGGGAATCAAGAACGATGTGGAGCTGACCAGGCTCGCCGTCAAATATGACTATTTGGACGGCGTTTGATTGCCAATATTAGTGGAATCCGGGGTCAGACCAAGCCGCGCGCTTTATCGAACGCATCTCTGAAGTCGAGAAAGACCGGTTGTTCAGATTCCAAGAGCAACTTCAATAGCTCTCTTTGCAACTGATATTTGATGTTGCCGATCGCGAGCGCACCGACGCCAATCGCTCCAGCGGATTGCGCCGCAGCTGAAAGTGGTACGGAAGTATCGTTGGGAGCAACGCCTTCGATACCGGATGGTGGAACCGCGTTCACGTCTCCGGCGACTTTCAACTGCTTGGCGTTGGCCAGCACATTGGCGCTGACTACCCGGATTCCGGCCTTGGCTGTACAAAAGATGATATCGGCACTTTCGATTAACGCCGACTTTTCTTCGTCGTTACGTGCCACCGCAGCCGTCATTTTCGCGCCGAAGCGTCGATTGTACTGCTTGGTGGCATCTTTAGCGCTGTCCACAGACAAGTGATCCACCAGTACGGTTTCGGCGCCGTGGGTTGAGGCCAACACGCCGGTGGCAATGCCGACCGGACCGGTGCCGCCGAAAACCAGGGCTTTGCAATCTTTCAATTCCTTGCCGTGTTGGGTTTTCAAGGCTTTTTCGACACAAGCCACCAGGGCCGCCGCCGTGGTGCATGCGCCGCTAGGGTCGGCAAACACCGATACCTGAAACGGCGGCACCATCGCCGGTTTGCACGCTTGAAGCATGTCGATCGCCATGCCCATGTCTCGGCCACCGATGAAAATCGCGGTTTTCTTGACGCCGGACGGTCCTCTGGAAAAGATCACATCCTGCGTCAGGTTGTGGATGTTTTCCAGTTTGACGTTGGAGTAGGGCATTAGCACATCAAAACCCGCGTCGAGTGCCATGTTGATGTCAAACGGGCTGTTGTTTGGCATCGGGTCGAACATGTGGAGTATGCTGCGTTTCGGCATTGTTACCTTACCCTTGGTGATAGGCGGACATGATGACCAGCGCTGTTAGTTTGTCGATTTAATGAACTCGCGCGCGACATCGAACGCGTGTTCAAAGTGCAGGAACAACGGTTGATCGCTTTCCAACATACGTTTCAATAAACGGCTTTGCGCTTGGTATTTGATGTTGCCGATCGCCAGCGCGCCGATACCGACTGCGCCGCTGATAGAACCGGCCAGCGGTTTCCCGTTGTCGAAAGCGTCGACGCCGGCGATACCGGCCGGGGGTACCGCGTTCACATCGGCGGCAACTTTCAATTGCGGGGCTTTAGCAATCAATTCCGCGCTGAGCAATTCTATGCCGGCCGCGCCTGTGGCAAACACTACATCGGCGGTCTGCATGTATTCGGCTTTATCGGCGTCGGCGCCCGCCGAGATTGTGATCTTGCCGTCGCCGAATTCTTCGCTGCATAGTTCGGCGGTGCGTTCGGCCCGGTCCAATTGCCGGCCAATGATCCGAACGTTGGCACCGGCTTGCGCGGCAATTACGGCGGCGGCTTGGCCGACCGGTCCCGTGCCGCCCAGAGCCAGCACATTTTTGCCTTCCAGCGTGGTATCGAACTTGTCTGCCAATTCTTTTTCGACGGCGGCGACCATGCCGGCGGCAGTGGTAAATGCGCCGCTAGGATCGGCGAATACCGAGACTTCAAACGGCGGCACCATGGAGTTTTTCGCACTTTTCAGCATATCCATTGCTTGTTTGGTTTCGCGTCCGCCAATGAAAATCGCGGTGCGCAACAAGCCTTTCGGGCTGCGGGAAAATATCGCGTCTTGAACCAATCCTCTGACTTCGCTCGGTTCGACATTGATATAAGGCACTGCTGAAATCCAGCCGGCGTCCATCGCCATATTGACGTCGAACGGGCTCAAATTTTTGGCTGTGGTCAGCATGTGCAGAATAAAAGGTTTTTCCATGATGGCCTCTGGTATATGAATGTTAGCCGGTTAGTATATGAAAAAGAGTTTGGGATAACAATTCTAGGTGAATTGCCGAAGTTCGCACTATTTCAAGTGCGGCGGTACGTGCGGCTCTATCGCGGCGTACATTAACTGATGCATCTTCGGATTGCCGGTGATGATATTTCCCGACTGCAAGTACTTGTCGTTAAAGGAGAAGTCGGTCGCAACGCCACCGGCCTCCTGAACCAGCAGCACGCCGGCCGCGATGTCCCATTCCTTGACGCCGATTTCCCAGTACGCATCTAGTCGGCCGCAAGCCACGTAGGCCATGTCCAGCGCGGCCGCTCCGGCGCGGCGGATGCCGGCTGAATCGGCGCAAATGGCGCGAAACATGCCGAGATAGGGTTCGATATTTTCCATGGTCTTAAACGGAAACCCGGTGCCGATCAATGCTCCGCGCATTGAGTTCTGTTTGGTAACGCGGATGCGCCGGCTATTCAACATTGCACCGCCGCCGCGTTCGGCGGTAAATAACTCGTCCCGAACCGGGTCGTAAATCACGCCCAATTCCAGCTTGTTCTTGTTTTTTAACGCGATGGACACCGCGTACTGCGGAAAGCCGTGTAAATAATTGGTGGTGCCGTCGAGCGGATCGATGACCCAGACGTAATCGTTACCTTTGTGCTCGCCGCTTTCCTCGGCCAGAATGGCGTGCTCCGGGAAGGCCGCCCGTATGATTTTAATGATCTCTTGTTCGGCGGCTCGGTCGACTTCCGAGGCGTAGTCGTTGCGGCTTTTTTGGTTGACAGCGAGTTTCTCGATGTTTTGCGACGAGCGTTGGATCAAATCGCCGGCACTCCGCGCGGCGCGGACGGCTATGTTAAGCATCGGATGCATGGGAGCGGATTGGTAATGAGCAGTTGGAAAACAGCGATAGAATAACAAATGTTTTGTTAGAATCGCCGGTTTTTTAGTCGGCCGGGGAATGGATGTTGTTGTCGAATTTTAAGGTCGTGTTGGTGGAAACCTCGCATCCCGGCAATATTGGCGCCGTGGCGCGAGCGATGAAAAACATGGGAATGTTTGAATTACGCTTGGTGGCTCCTAAATATTTTCCTCACGCCGACGCCACAGCCCGCGCCTCGGGTGCCGACGATGTGCTTAGGCACGCCGAAGTCTACACTGGCTTGAGCGAGGCGATCGCCGACTGCCAATTGGTGTTGGGGGCCAGCGCTCGCGATAGAACGATCAGTTGGCCGACGGTCGCCGTCAGGGAAATGGCCGAACGCTGGGGTGGAGCGGCGGCGGCCGATCAAAATGTCGCGCTGGTGTTCGGCCGGGAAAACTCCGGTTTGACGAACCAGGAGCTGGATCTTTGCCATTACTTGCTGAGGATTCCGTGTAACCCGGACTACAGTTCATTAAATCTCGCGGCGGCCGTGCAAGTCGCTTGCTATGAATTATACGTCGCCTCCGGACGCCAACACCGGAGTGGAGTCGGCGATCAAGGAGAGGAGCCCCTGGCCAGCGCGGAACAAATGGAAGGATTTTACGAGCATCTGTTGCAGACGATGGCGGATATCGGATTCCTGCATCCCGAACGCTCGCGATCTATCATGCGCCGTTTGCGGCGCCTGTTCAATCGTGCCCAGCTCGACACCAAGGAGTTGGATATTTTGAGAGGCATTTTGCGCTTCTCGCAAAACCATAACGCCAAGTGAGCCCACGATGCTAGCCAGACTTAAAGAAGACATCCACTGTGTGTTCGCCCGCGATCCGGCCGCGCAGTCGGTTTTCGAAGTCGTCACGACCTATCCTGGCTTCCATGCGGTGTTGATCCACCGCTGCGGCCATTGGCTGTGGCTACACGGTTTTCGCTGGTTGGCTAGGTATTTGTCGTTTTTGGCGCGCTGGTTAACCGGCATCGAAATTCACCCTGGAGCGAAAATCGGGCGGCGGTTTTTCATAGATCACGGCATGGGCGTGGTAATCGGCGAGACTGCGGTGATCGGTGACGACTGCACTTTGTACCACGGCGTGACCTTGGGCGGCACCAGTTGGAGCAAGGGCAAGCGACATCCGACCTTGGCGAATGGCGTAGTGATTGGGGCTGGCGCCAAGGTTCTAGGCCCGATTGAGATTGGCGAAGGTGCCAGGGTGGGTTCTAATTCAGTCGTCGTCAAGTCGGTGCCGCCGGGGGTTACCGTGGTTGGGATTCCGGCGCATTTGATTGACTCGAAGTCCAAGCAACGGGCCAATCGCGACGCGATGGCTCAGAAAATGGGTTTCGATGCCTATGGTGCGACCGGCGACATGCCGGACCCGATCGCGAACGCCATTAACCTGATGCTGGATCACATTCACCAATTGGATAAGCAGGTGGAAGAAATGCGCGAGCGATTGCGCGCCTCCGGTGTCGAATGTAGAGAACAAGCTGCGTCGAATTTGCAGGCTTGCGAAATCAAGGATCAGCAATGAAAGATCCTTGGTTTGGCCGTGTTGAGGATTTGTCTTAATGATTTTAAGAGACATTAAGAAAGCATTGCAGCCCCTCTTGCACACGCCACTGCATCCGCAGTGGTTGGTTTGTGGTCGCAATCTCAAATTGATCGAGTGGTTGTAAGGCTTCGGGGCGATGGCATTGTGTCGGCTATCGGTTGCGCCGGTTGTTGGCCCGAGCGATTTTTGCCGGGGAATTGCCATTACGTTGGGCTCGTCCTGAAACTGCAACGGAGTGGTACCGAACAGCACCGGATATATTTGCCGACGCCGGCCGGCTACCGATTGCGACACAGAGTGTCTATGTCGCGTTGTTGCTGGATGTCCTAGAGCATTTGGATTCTGTCGATCATGCGATTGAGGAAATCGCCAGGATTTTAAAGCCCGGCGGTCGGTTATTGCTTCAAGTGCCTTTTCTATACCCACTGCATGACGAACCACGCGATTTTACGCGGCTTAGCCGACACGGTATTTCTAATCTTCTTCAACGTTACGGGTTGGTGGTTGAACAATGCTTAGCGGTCGGTACGCCAATGGAGACCGCCGGTTTGCTCACAAACATCGCGATCAGCAAAGTCACCTGGGATTGGGTTTCGAGGAATAGTCCTTTAATGCCACTGATTCTGGTGATTCCGTTTTTCGTTGTAATCATCAAACTGGCAGCCAAAGTTCTCTCATGGCTGGCTTACGACAACGATTTTATGCCTTTCAGTTATCAAGTTTCGGCTAGCAAGCCTCATTAAATGTGCCTTGAGTTTCGGAGAGTAGACTGCCAAAAATGCATTCTTATGTAGAATACTTGACCGTTTTACTGGGTTTATTTATAGTCGCGTTTACAATAATCATTAATTTGTAAGGGGTTTACCATGCGGCTAACTACTAAAGGACGTTATGCAGTGACGGCGATGTTGGATTTGGCATACCACAGTCAGTCCAACCCGGTGACGCTGACTGATATCGCGACCCGTCAAACCATTTCGCTGTCCTACCTTGAACAATTGTTCGCGCGCTTGCGCAAGGCCGGAATGGTCAAAGGCGTGCGTGGCCCTGGCGGCGGCTATACCTTGAGTCGCAACGCTCGCGAAATCAACATCGCGGACATCATTGAGGCGGTCGACGAGCCGGTTGACTCCACTAAGTGCGGCGGCAAAGCGAATTGTCACAATGATCAGCCTTGTCTGACGCATGATTTGTGGATGGGGCTCAGCGAGCAGATTCGCGAATATTTGAAGGAAATCAGCCTTGGCCAGTTGTTGGAGCGTGACCTGGTCGGGGAAGTCGCAAAACGCCAAGCTCGGCAGGTTGAGCACGTCATTGATATGCAGCCGATCAAGGAAAAACTCAGCGCTTAATGATTTATTTCGATCACAACGCGACCACGCGTTGCGACGAACGAGTGTCTGAAGCCATGCAGCCGTACCTGAATGCGATGTACGGCAATCCGTCCAGTCTTTACAAGCTTGGACGCATGGCACGAAGCGCGATCGACAGTGCGAGAAATCAAGTCGCTGCTTTGGTGGATGCCGAGCCGGACCAGATTGTCTTTACCAGCGGCGGCACCGAGGCAAACGCATTAGCGCTGGTGAATGCTTGGGAGCGCGGCTTGGCGATCTCTGCAATCGAACACCCGTCGATCTTCGAAAACGCCGACCATCACCGGCGTCTGTTTCGTGATGTGCGAGTTTTGCCGGTTAGTGCTGGCGGCACCGTGATGATCGATGCGATAACGGCGATGACTTGGCAAGCCGGAGACTTGGCATCACTGATGCTGGCCAATAACGAAACAGGGGCGATCCAGCCGGTGGAAAAGATTGCCGGCCTATTAGCGGAGCGCGGCGTGGCGGTTCATACCGACGCCGTGCAGGCCCTCGGCAAGATGCCGGTCTCGTTTCGTAGATTGGGTGTGAAGTTAATGAGTCTGTCCAGTCACAAAATTTATGGGCCTAAGGGGTGTGGAGCCTTGGTGGTTGCCGCCGATTATCACTTTCGCGCTTGGCAGCGGGGTGGCGAACAGGAGTCCGGGCGACGAGCCGGTACCGAGAACGTTGCCGCGATAGTTGGTTTCGGTAAGGCCGCCGAGCTGGCGAAAAACGAACTGGATCAGCGCATTGGGCGGGTTCGGGAACTTAGGCGGCGTCTGGAGGCCGAATTAAGCAAGGTCCCTGGCGTCAAAATATTTGCCGAACACTCGGACCGCCTCGCGAATACTGTTCAGTTCGGCATCGCCGGCGTCAACGGCGAAATGTTACTGATGCAATTAGACAAACTCAATATGGCGGTGTCGAGCGGATCGGCCTGTTCGGCTGGCTCCGAGGTCATCAGTCCGGTGCTGACTGCGATGGCTGTCGAGCCGTTGTATGCCCGGTCCGCGATTCGGGTTAGCTTGGGTAAAGACAATAACGAAGCGCAAATCGACGAATTTATTGCCGGCTTAAAGTCGGCGCTTGCATTGAATCGGGAGTACTAATTATGACTGTTCAAGTCACGGAAAACGCCGCCAAACAAATTCGCAAACAGCTCGAGAAGCGTGGTTCTGGGCTAGGGTTGCGGCTGGGTGTGAAGGCTTCGGGGTGTTCGGGCTACGCCTATGTGTTGGATTATGCCGATCAAGCCGAGGCTGACGAGTTGGTTTTCGATCAGTTCGGTGTCAAACTGTTGGTCAAGCGTATTGATTTAGATAAATTGGACGGTATCGTCCTGGACTACGTTCGGGAAGGCTTTAACGAAACCTTTAAATTTTTGAATCCCAACGTCAAGGCCACGTGTGGTTGCGGTGAAAGCTTTGCCGTTTGAGCGATGCGTTAAAAACGTTCTGGAAGGTGTTTGTTTTTCCGGTATTGCTGATTGAGCGCAATTTGGAGTACCAAGTGCGTTGCTTTTCGATGAGTTTGATTCAGCCGGAAAAAATTTTAGTCCAAAGTTCAAGGAATATTTTCTAAAGCTGACCCCTTTCGGGGGTAAAGCGCCCGCGTACTTGGGCGGGCGCTAGAAGCGGCGTTATTTCATGTTAGCGCCGCAATTACCTTCCATTTTTTTGCCTTCGGCGGCTTTGTCCCCGGATGCCGCAGGTTTGTTTCCGGCGCATTTGCCTTCGGTAGCGGTTTTGTCGGGGGTTTTCTTCATCATTGCGGCGCCGCATTTGCCTTCACCGCAAGAGCCATCCTTCATTTTATCCGCCGCCGCGTCGGGTTTGGCTTCAGCAGTCAGCATGTACCCTGAGCCTAGATCGGTTAAAGCGAACGGATTGCTCTCGGCTTGTGCCGCATTCATACCCAAGGTTGGCAACAGGGATGCGCCGATGGCGATAGCGAACGGGGTTTTATGGATTTTTTTCATATAGTCTCCTGGAAAAGTCGATACATATTAAGCGGTTGTTAAGTCAAAACCCGCATTGTCGGCGCAAGCTTTTTAGTAATATCACAAAAATGCCCGGTAAAGTAAAGACGGGTTGGCGAGCTCTATTAGCGATATACTGCGCGCTCAACAGGTTAAGCTAACGTTCGGACATTTCGATTCTGACATGAAACCAATCACGCAAATTCAACTGCTGGGTTCCGAAGTGCTGCGTCGGCAAGCGCAGCCTGTTGATGATTTTTCCAGTAGCGAGTTCCACGAATTATTAGAGGAAATGCAGTCGGCAATGCTCGCCGAAGGCGGTGTGGGAATCGCCGCGCCACAATTGGGGGTGTCGCTGCAAGTTTTGATTATTGCGTCGCGGCCGACACCGCGTTATCCGCGGGCACCGGAAATGGCGCCATTGGTGATGGTAAATCCTGGGTTCGAAGTACTTAATGCCGAAATGCGCAAGGATTGGGAAGGCTGTTTGAGCGTACCCGGTATTCGTGCGCTCGTGCCGCGTTATCAATCCATTGATGTTCGGTATCGCGACGCTCATGGCGCCTCTCAACGCCTGGCGTTGCGTGACTTTCCGGCCAGAGTGTTTCAGCACGAATTCGATCACTTGTTGGGTTTGGTCTATTTGGATCGGGTCGAAAACAATCGGGATATCATTTCCGAGGCAGAGTTTTTCAATCGAGTAGCGGTGCAAGGTGAGTGATGAGAATAATTTGGATGATTTTCGGCTGGCTGACGAGCGTGTGTGTCTGGGCGGCAACGCCGTTGTCGGTTAGCGAAGTTGCTCCAGGGGTTTACGTACACTTGTCCGCGTACCATTGGCCGGATCGAGCCAACCATGGCGAGATCGCCAATATCGGGTTTATCGTCGGCGACAAATGCGTGGCGGTGATCGATAGCGGTGGTAGCCCTCGGCAGGGAATTGCCCTGCGCGACGCGGTCAAACAACTTACCGATAAGCCGATTTGCTATGTGATCAACACCCATGTGCATCCCGATCACATCTACGGTAACCGTGCCTTCAAGGACGAACCGGGCGTGCGTTTCGTCGGTCATCACAAACTGGCGCGGGCCATGGCGACCCGTGGCGAGCACTACCTGAGTCGGGCTGAAGAGGTGCTGGACATTCACGTCAATCGAGACGATATCATACCCCCGGACTTGCAGGTCAAGGATACGACGACCTTGAACCTCGGGAATCGCGACCTTGTGCTGACAGCTCATCCCACGGCGCACACCGATAACGATCTTAGCGTGTACGATAAAAACACAGACACTATGTGGCTAGCCGATTTGTTGTTTTTGGAGCATATTCCAGTCATTGATGGCAGTATCAGGGGCTGGCTAGCCGAATTGGAGCGATTGGAGCATCGTCGCTATCGCTTGGTGATTCCAGGACATGGTCGCCTGGTTAACGATTGGCCTGCGGCCATGCAGCCGGAAAAACGGTATTTGGCCGAACTGTCCGACGAGCTAAGAGCGATGATCAAGCAGGGCAAAACATTGGAGCAGGCGGTGTCTTCGGCTGGATTGGCCGCAAAAAGCCGTTGGCAATTGTTCGAACAGTTCCATCGCAAAAACGTTACCATCGCTTTCGCCGAGCTGGAATGGGAAGACTGATTGATTATCTGGGGAGATTTAAACCATGCATTATGTATCTCGATTGGCGGCCGCGTCGATTCTGTTGATTTCGGCGGTTAGCGTCCACGCGGAAGGCGACGACCTGACTTGGAATACGGTGTTGAAAGACCAGTTTTTCGCGGGCAAGAGCATTGAAGAAAGCTCGGACGTTATCGAGCTAGAAGCGCCGTATCGTGCCGAGGATCCGGCGATCGTGCCGTTGAAGGTCACGAGTAAGATTCCTCAGGCCAAAGACAAGTTCGTCAAAAAAATTTGGTTGTTCGTCGATAAGAACCCGTTTCCATTCGTTGGCGAATTCGAGTTCTTCCCGGAGAGCGGTAAAGCCGAGTTGGCGATGCGGGTCAGGGTCAATACCTATAGCAACATTCGCGCGGTTGCACAAACCAGCGACGGCAAGTTCACGATGACTAAAAAGTTCGTCAAGGCCAGCGGTGGCTGTTCGGCACCCATTGGAGCCGATTTGGACGAAGCGCTTAAGCGGATCGGCAAGGTTAAATTCCGTTTGGACGGAGGCGTGCAAACCGGGCAACCGACCTTGGCTCAACTAATGATCAGTCATCCGAATCTGACCGGCATGCAGATGGATCAGGTGACTCGCTTCATCCGCAAATCGCAGTTTGTCGACCAATTGAAGGTCAGTTTCAATGACAAGCCGGTGCTGAACGCTAAGATCGACATTGCAATTAGCGCGGACCCGAATTTTCGTTTTTATTTCGTCCCCGATAAACCGGGCGAATTGAAAGCGGAGTTTTCCGATATTTCTTGTGAGTCGCCGACCAGTCGAAACGTGTGTAGCAAAGGGACCAACTATGTCCAAAGCTATCAGGTAAGTCCTTGAGTCCGCTGATTCGCGCGTTTGTATTGGTTGGGGTGTCGTCGATAGGCCTTGTTGTGTCCGTTGATGCGCTGGCGATGCGTTGTGGGCATAAATTGGTCCGAATTGGTGACCACAAAGCCGATGTTTTGGCGAAGTGCGGTGAGCCGGATGGTGTGGAAGAGCGCACTGCCGTGCGCGGTACACGGTTTCGCCATCCTTACGGTGCATTGGAAATCGATCAATTCGAAGAAGTCGTTATTGAGGAATGGACCTACAATTTCGGGCGTAGGAAGTTTCAGCAACTTCTGGAGTTCGAAAACGGCGAATTAAAAAATATCCAAGATCTCGGGTATGGGTATTGAGCGAGATACGATTCCGACTTCAACGGCCGCAGGCTAGTCTACGAATTCGGGGTGGCAGAATATGTACGACGCATTTCTGCCTGCTTGGTTGGGGTAGCTTACTCGTGCTCGGATGCGAGCGACGTCTGTTTAGAAGAGAAGACTGCCCGAGAGCCTTGCTTCTTTGAGCGAGCCGCTAAACGACGCGAACCAAAGCTCTGCTTATTTTTGGTAAAAATCTGCCGCATTTTTTCGGCAGGTTGTGGATCGTGTCGTTTGTGGCCGCCATCTTGCCGGACGTTGAGCCAGGCATAGTAATCACTGGTGTTCCCTGCTCACTTCACTGAGCGCGGTCCCGGAGATGTCTTCTGTTGTGCTTGAATAAATCCGTGCATTACTCGGCTTCTTTCCCAAAGAAGACGGCGGCCTCTTTTTATATCTCGCGCGCCATGCGCAGTTCTGATAGCGTTTAAACAGACTCTAAGCTGCATTGACGTCAAGCTGGGGTGTAATAAGGCTTTCCTTTTTTTAAAAAGAGACTATAATTGTCGATTCGAGTATGTTGCAGTAACAAAGCACAATTGGACATGTAGGGAGATAGTATGCTTATCTTGACCCGTAGAGTGGGAGAGACCTTGATGATTGGTGACGATGTGACTGTTACAGTTCTCGGGGTGAAAGGCAATCAGGTTCGTATCGGCGTTAATGCTCCTAAGGACGTTTCGGTTCACAGGGAAGAAATCTACGAGAGGATCAAGAAAGAGCAATCCGAAGCGAGTAACGCGGAGAGTTGATAGAGTTTTAGGAGAGATGGCCGAGAGGCCGAAGGCGCTCCCCTGCTAAGGGAGTATGGGCCAAAAGCCCATCGAGGGTTCGAATCCCTCTCTCTCCGCCACTAAAATAAAAATAAGTTGTAATTTATTTTAAAATCATTGATAATAAGCGGCTCAAATAAGCGCCCGTAGCTCAGCTGGATAGAGTACACGGCTACGAACCGTGCGGTCGGGAGTTCGAATCTCTCCGGGCGCGCCATTTGAGTATTGGTATTACCGAATTAATCCCCTGTAGCTCAGTCGGTAGAGCGGGTGACTGTTAATCACTAGGTCGGCGGTTCGAGCCCGTCCGGGGGAGCCAAATAAATCAAGGGCTTACATGAAAATGTAGGCCCTTTTTTTTCATCTGAAGTTTTCCGGGCAACCTCTGGGCAACTTTCAAAAGTAATCCATACCCTTAAATCGAATGACTGACAGCAAAAATCTTTTTTTTGCGAAACAGATTTATCCCAGCATTTTTTCCAAAAATCCAAATCGTTTGGCAATGCCAAGTAGCGCAACATTAACACAACCGTCATGTTCAGCCCTGAGTCGCCAGTAAGTTTTCCAATGCATACCTTTTGGCTTGGTGCCGTTGGGATTTAAAATTCCACGATGCCAACCTAATTTGTCACGAATTTTATCGGCTCGCCGTGCAAATCGATCATCTTTTGTTTCCCTTTGGCAAGCGTATGCAAGTTCGTAACAATGGCGGCAAGCAAAAATACC
The DNA here is from genome assembly GCF_001856095.1 of Methylomonas sp. LWB. Taxonomy (NCBI): domain Bacteria; kingdom Pseudomonadati; phylum Pseudomonadota; class Gammaproteobacteria; order Methylococcales; family Methylococcaceae; genus Methylomonas; species Methylomonas sp. LWB. The sequence goes on along the minus strand of NZ_MKMC01000067.1, from coordinate 2,435 downwards.
AGCACTGCCAAGATAAAGTAATGCCACTCGACGGTTACACCCATCGGCCGGGCACCTAAACCAAGCACGCTGTCCACCATAATGACAGCCTGACCAGTCAAGATTTACTGGATAACGTTTATTTTCCCAGGCCTCACCTGCCCGCTGATGGCGATAATCGAGAATGACATAGCTTGCATGACCAAGTATTTGGATTGAGCCGATGTTCTCGCCATTGGACAACCAACTTGTAGTGAATGACATTCCTGGTTTTAAGCAACCATCCTGTTGCAATCGTCTTACATCAAGAGCTATAAAATCATTGGTTGTGTCTTTGCCGCCTTGATTCCGTCGTCCGTTACCTATACCGCTCATAAAATTCCCCAGATTTTGCCGAAATCATTAAGTAAATTGAATGACTGGTATTCAATAAAATGTGCGGAATACCAGTCATACCAAGCCCTACAGGCTATTCAGCAGGATTCGGATTTGCTCGATTTCTCAGCTCTTTTAGCTTTAAAAGCATCGCCAAAGTATGTTCAAATTTACGATCCAGGTGTATTTCGTAGCGATTTAGCTTTTCCATTCGCTGCGGATGCAGGCCTTCACCTAAAGTTTGGGCTTTAGTGGCCGGTTGATACCTTGCTTCTTTTTCCATTCGCATACAGATCGGTTCCAATGCTTCTCGAATAAATTGTTCTAAACCGTCTGCGGTAGCAGGATATTCTAAAGTGGACCCCGAAATCCGGACAGTAGTTTAAGCTATGCCCTGACTGAAAATAATAGGCGGGAAATGAGCGAAAGCAAACGGAAGATATTTACAGGTGCGCAAAAGGCCAAGGTTGCGTTGGAAGCGGTGAAAGGCACAAAGACGATCAATGAGATCGCCCAAGAGCACGGCGTACATCCCACCCAGGTCAGTCAATGGAAGAAGGAATTGCTGGATAATGCCGGCAGTCTGTTTGAAGGCAAGCGCGGCCCCAAATCGGTTAATGCGCAGAATGATCCAGACCGGCTTTACGCCAAGATCGGGCAACTGAATATGGAGCTGGACTGGCTTAAAAAAAAGTCTGGGATCAGCCTGTAGAGGCGCGCCAAACCTGGATAAGGCCCGATGATGAGTTGCAGTTATCCAGGCAATGCGCCTTGCTCAAGGTCACGCGTTCCGTGGTGTACGAGCAGAAGAAGCGTTTGCTGAAAGCCGTAGATGAAGATGAATGTCTGTTGCTGCGCTTACTTGATGAGGAATATACGCGGCACCATTTTTATGGTTCTCGGCGGATGACCATCAACTACACGCCCTTCATGCCGTTTTAACCACCAACCAAGTCGGGTTTTATTGATGCTGCCATCCTTTTCGCCGGCGATGTCTCTAATAACATCCAGGAAAGCCTCTTCATCAAAGCCTATGCGTTTCAATGCATCCCTAATCATGATCGGCTCGTTTTCAAAACGGTTATGCCAGCAATGCAGCATGTGGCCGAGTTGTTCGCGATCAGGATCATCAAGCATGCATTCAAACATGCAGACTGCCGGGTCGGGTAAACCAAGCCAGAGTAAAGGCTGGCGACATAGGTTTAACCAATCTGAATAAGTCGTAATGTTTTTACACTCCGTCTTTGGCTGACCAGCGCACAGCCAAGCGCGGATGATCGTCAATACAAGGGATATGAAGTGTCCACGATTATGTCTAACTTCCAATACACGCTCAAGCCTGAGTGCTGCTGCGGTTTGAAATGTTCAAGCCATCGCCGCTGCGTGATGGTCAGCGTGGCTTCGGATACCCTCTACGACGACACCGGCAACGACCTGCTGCAAGGTTTGGGCGGCAGCGACATCCTGCTGGCCAATCGCGGCGGCGACAATCTGCTGTACGCCGACCAACAGCAAGGCTTCCAAACGCTGTACGACCAAGGCCAAACCGCTGCGGGTACAGGTTTGCGCGGCGATCTGCTGGCCAGCGGCACCGGCAATGATCAACTGTTCGGCGACGCCGGCCGGGATGTATTGGCCGGCGGCGACGGCGCCGATGTGTTAGTGGGCGGCGGCGATGACGACGTGCTCTACGGCGACGGCGGTATCGCCAACCCAAACGGCAGTTGGTCCGTGACCCAAGTCGCCGAGCTGGACGAAGACGGTGTGGTTCATCACCGCCAGCAACTCAACGGGGCCGTCGTTCAGGCGGCGGCGTTGGGTGGTAACGATATACTCTACGGCGGCAACGGCAACGATCTGTTGGACGGCGGCCAGGGCAACGACGTGCTGGACGGCGGGGCCGGCCGCGACATCCTGCAAGGCGGCCTAGGTAACGACGTGCTGTACGCCGACGAACAAAACGCCGAAGCGGGGTTGGGCTCGGTCCCGGCCGATCGTCTGGGCGACTTTCTCAGCGGCGGTAGCGGTGACGACATGCTGATCGGCGGCGGCCGTTCCGACGCGTTGATGGGCGGCGAAGG
>NZ_MKMC01000066.1:0-1571 GCF_001856095.1 Methylomonas sp. LWB | reverse complement strand
AATATATATCTTTAGGCGCCAGTGGTGATTTTGTAGTTGGAATCCCTGGCCGACATTGGATTGAAACCGGTGGCGGTTTTCAATCGGAATCGGTGGCTGGTTTGGGGTGGAATATGCCGAGACGCTGTTCCGTCGCGGGAACGAAAATCGGGACTAAGTCCCCTCCTACACCCAGGCTTTGGATAATCCAGAGAATAGGGCTTCCGTGCGTGGGAACCGCTCAAACCGTGGCCGGTCCGAATCGGGCCGCCAACGTTCGCGATTTTGTAGCCGCCGATGCCGCGCTAGCGACAAGCCGGACTTGCCAAATTCCGGCGAATTTGCGGAAATGGCTGGCTTTTGACAGCACTCAATACCGTCCAATGAACAAAACTCTAAGCGCGACGGGGTTTTTAACCCCGTTGCAAACGTTTCAAACCAGGTTTAAAAGTGATAAAAACGTAACGGACGGATTAAATAATCCGTCCAGCCCTGGTGATTTTCCCAGCCGAACAACTTGGCAAGTAACCCAATTCAAGCGTCTAAATAGTTGCTATAAAAATGCCCTCAAAAAGAGTTTCAAGTGATTTAAATTCGGGCACCTATTTCGTCACGATGACAGTCGCGCGTTGGTATTATCTGTTCGATCGCTTCGACCGTTGGCAAATCCTAGCGGACTCTATCCGTTATTGCCAGGAACATAAAGCGCTGCAACTGAATGGTTACGTATTCATGTTGAATCATGTGCATTTGATCGTGACATCTCCCGATGTCGCCGGCTTTCTGCGAGACTTCAAGCGTTTCACATCCAAACAACTCAAACAAAACATCGAAACGCACGAGCGGCGCATTTTGTCGTTGTTTATCGACGATGCCGGCCAATACCATTTCTGGCAAAACACCAATGCGCCCAAGAGAATAGAAAACCCGGCGTTTTATCGGCAGAAACTCAATTACATACATGAAAATCCGTTGCGCAAAAATTACGTGGAAAAACCCGAGTATTGGCGTTGGTCGTCGGCCAATCCCTATTCGCCACTGGCGGTGATATTTTTGTAAATTGGGCTCACGAAGCCCGGTAGGGCAGCGCACTGCGTTTTGCCACCATGATGGCCCTAATGGTACGCAGAGCGTATCCTACATCTGATTTGCGATTAGCATTTGATCGAGCGTTATAGGCTCCGACCAGACATACAGAAAGAAAGCCCAACAGGCTGCTATTGGCCGAAACCCAGCCTTCATCCGAATATATATCTTTAGGCGCCAGTGGTGATTTTGTAGTTGGAATCCCTGGCCGACATTGGATTGAAACCGGTGGCGGTTTTCAATCGGAATCGGTGGCTGGTTTGGGGTGGAATATGCCGAGACGCTGTTCCGTCGCGGGAACGAAAATCGGGACTAAGTCCCCTCCTACACCCAGGCTTTGGATAATCCAGAGAATAGGGCTTCCGTGCGTGGGAACCGCTCAAACCGTGGCCGGTCCGAATCGGGCCGCCAACGTTCGCGATTTTGTAGCCGCCGATGCCGCGCTAGCGACAAGCCGGACTTGCCAAATTCCGGCGAATTTGCGGAAATGGCTGGCTTTTGACAGC
>NZ_MKMC01000065.1:0-1633 GCF_001856095.1 Methylomonas sp. LWB | reverse complement strand
CTCGGCCGGATTCTTTGAGCACTTGAACCACGGTTTCGTCGCCCAGGATCAGATCGGCATCGAGCAGATGGTCGCGCAGCAAGTTGATGATGGGTTGCACTGCGTCGCCAACCCGCACCATGCTAGCCGCCAGCGTGTTGCGCGACAGATCGCCGCCGAAACGGCTCAACAGCGCGGCTTGCCGATACAGCGGCAGGCTATCCTGGTATTTGGCGGTGACGACCCAGGCTAATGCCGTTTCGGTGAGCAAGCCTTTGGGGATGATGCGAACCGGTGCCGGCGTCACGCGAATGCTTTCATCGCAGCACGGGCAGGCATATTTGACGCGGTGATGTTGAATGACTCGCACCTGTTGCGGGACGATGTCGAGCTGCTCGCTGATTTCAGCGCCGATTTCCACCAGACGAGTACCGTCATGCGCACAGATGCGTTCGGCTTCTGCTAATTCATGGCGCACGATCTCACGCGGCAGATGCGGATCGAGCGGTTTGCGACCGCGTTTCTGGCGGCGGTGACCGGCCACCTCGACCGCTTCGGGCGTGGCTTCCTCGGCGATTGGAGCACCGTTCGGCGCCAACACTTCGGCTTCGTTCAGGAACAGGTCGCGCTGGGCCGGATTGGCCCGCGCCTCGGATTTTGCGGCATACAGCCTATGCAGAAAGGCATCCACACGTTCTTTCAATAAATCACGCTCGACCGTCACCAACCGCAGTTGACTCGCCAGCCGTTGCTGCTCGGCCAGCAAGGCTTGGTAGTCTTCGGTGGACAGCGTGATGGTGGGCGTCATGCCGTTATTTTACCGGCTTTACATCCGCGTTTCAGCCTACTTGGGTATAGGTTCGTGCCGGATGCGGCCGCATCGCGGCCAAGTCAATACCGGCTAACAACCAGTGGAGTTGCTCGACCGTCAACGTCACAACTGCTGCCTCTTTCGGCCAGTGAAAACGGTCGGCTTCCAGCCGCTTGAGCATCAACCAAAAACCGGTGCGGTCCCACAACAGCAGTTTGATCCGATCCCGCCGGCGATTGCTGAACACGTAGATGGCCGGCTCGAACGGATTCAAGCCTAATGCCTGCTCAACCAGCAGCGCTAAACCATTGATGGCCTTGCGGCCGTCGACCGGCTCGCGGTGCAGGTAGACCTTCAATCCTGCGTCGAAACGAAACATGGCAGCTCGGCCAACGCCTTCAAAATCACCGGCAGGTCGCTCAGCTCGACAGGCTGTAACGCGAGTTTAACGCCGTTGGGCAACTCCGCACTGAGCGCTGACTCAGCCGGTTTCTCTGCGCTCAGCGACTGAACGGGCACAAAAGCCGGCAACGTTAATGGACTGTTCGGATTCGGATGTCCTGTTTCTCGGTAATGCCCCATCCACTTGCGCAGCAGATTGGCATTGATACCGTATTGCAGAGCGATCTTGGCAACCGATGTGCCCGAATGCAAGCAAACTTTCACTAGCTCCCGCTTGGCTTCCGGATCATAAAGGCAACGGCCGTCTCGCCCGTGCCCCACGATTAATGGCCGCGATAATCGCGTGTTATGCTCCTTCATAGGTGTCCACCTGATTATAAGTGGACACTATCTTCGTTCCTTTCGAGCTGTTTATACAGATGCTGTTAAAGGACCGCTTAC
>NZ_MKMC01000064.1:0-1747 GCF_001856095.1 Methylomonas sp. LWB | reverse complement strand
TGGTGGCAATGTCTATTGCTTGAGTCTAAAAGACGAAGACTATGGCGCTGTTTACTATTGGGATCATGAGATGGCAAATTATGACGGTGAGCCTTGGGAAGAGAATATGACAAAGTTGTCCAATGCACTTTCAGAATTTATTGATGGGCTGCATGAAGAATGCGCATAACCCGTCGCTTCACCCGACCAAAAACCGCGATGCGGTTTTCGTCGGGTGAGCTTGTCGTTGGCCCTCACTATTGGAGCCTCTTTTATGAAATGGTGTCTAGCCTTACTCGTCGCGCTTCTTCCGCTTGCCGCTCAAAGCGGATGGATTGATCCGAGCGGAAAGCCCATTCCTGATTCTGACAACATGCGCAGTGCTGGAGACTTCGGCATTCAAATCGTTCTTACTGCGAACGAAGGTCAGTTTCGCCAAACATGGAACTCATCCACGCCCCCGCCGAAACTGACTACTACCAACACGGTACGTCTAGGCGAAACGGTCTCCGCACTCCTCATCTTTCATGGCTGTGCGCCGAATGTCGGTGGCGTTTGCGACGTGGTATCTGATTTCATCCTCGAAGGGCCAGATGGAAGCAAAATGACGGCGGGTGGTGGCCCAGTTTGGTCTGGAAAGCCCATGCAGCAACGCCTCTTACAGCTCGGCCAAGCCAGTATGACTGTAGGCTTCGACAAGACTGATCCTGTTGGCGACTACAAGGTCACAGCGACCGTCAAAGACAAAGTTTCTGGCCGAGTCCTTTCTGTTACAGCGCGACTGAAAGTCACGAAGTGAGTTGTTGCGCCGTGAGGGCCAATCGGGTAGCTTCACGTTAGGCCGCGTATGAAGGCTGCAGTCGCGCTTGCGTTCCCGGTTTTCGCCACGATTGCCGCGATCGGTCAATCGATCATCCGCGAAAAGCGAAACAGAAGCCCATCCGCGTACCGAGCCACAACCAGCCTCCTATTGACCATCTTGCTGTTCAACGTCGCAGGGTCCTTCTTCTTTGGCGTATATATTGCTATCGACAATCCGAAGACCGCAAAAGACGCTCTTTGGTTCATGCCACTACTTTTCGCACCCGTCGAGTACTGGCTCCGTTTTGGCCCTGCACTCGTCGCGGCCGCCGCGGTGTTTGCACTGATATCCGTGCAACTGCATCGATCGAAGAGTTGCTCTTTCTCGTTACGAAAAGACTCGCAAAGTAGTTCAATCCTATCGGTCAGCAAAGTCCGGTTTCGTTCCGCCAAATTGACTGTGAAAAAATAACGTAAGCGATCTTTGAAGGACGCACTAGAACTGAAACGGACAATGACTTAACCGTTGGCGTGCGATTAGTCCGTTAGGGCGTCGAGATTCCAAGGCAACAGCGCTTCGAACTCTTCGACAGTTTTTGCGGTGGGAAGCTTTCGGAACAGATCGACCAGATAGGTGTAAGGGTCGACGCTATTGGCCTTGCAGGTTTCGATCAACGAGTAAAGATTAGCGCTGGCACGGGCGCCGGCCACCGTATCGCAAAACAACCAATTGCGGCGGCCCACCACGAAGGGGCGTATGGCGTTTTCGCAGAGGTTGTTGTCGATGGGCCAAGCGCCGTTGTCGACGAAGCGGATCAGTTTGGACCACTGCGATGACAAGTAATGCAAAGCCTTGCCCAGCAAACTACCGGGGATTACCGCATGCAGATGTTGTAGCAGCAGGGCTTCGATTTTGACCAAAACCGGTCGGCTTTGCTCCTGGCGCCGCTGCCCACGCTGTTCGACG
>NZ_MKMC01000063.1:0-1808 GCF_001856095.1 Methylomonas sp. LWB | reverse complement strand
CGTCGAACAGCGTGGGCAGCGGCGCCAGGAGCAAAGCCGACCGGTTTTGGTCAAAATCGAAGCCCTGCTGCTACAACATCTGCATGCGGTAATCCCCGGTAGTTTGCTGGGCAAGGCTTTGCATTACTTGTCATCGCAGTGGTCCAAACTGATCCGCTTCGTCGACAACGGCGCTTGGCCCATCGACAACAACCTCTGCGAAAACGCCATACGCCCCTTCGTGGTGGGCCGCCGCAATTGGTTGTTTTGCGATACGGTGGCCGGCGCCCGTGCCAGCGCTAATCTTTACTCGTTGATCGAAACCTGCAAGGCCAATAGCGTCGACCCTTACACCTATCTGGTCGATCTGTTCCGAAAGCTTCCCACCGCAAAAACTGTCGAAGAGTTCGAAGCGCTGTTGCCTTGGAATCTCGACGCCCTAACGGACTAATCGCACGCCAACGGTTAAGGCATTGTCCGTTTCAGTTCTAGTGCGTCCTTCAAAGATCGCTTACTGAGTACGGAGAACTATCGAGACTTAATTCCGGGCCACTATCTTCCCTTCGGCGAAAGCCCTGGTGGCAATGTCTATTGCTTGAGTCTAAAAGACGAAGACTATGGCGCTGTTTACTATTGGGATCATGAGATGGCAAATTATGACGGTGAGCCTTGGGAAGAGAATATGACAAAGTTGTCCAATGCACTTTCAGAATTTATTGATGGGCTGCATGAAGAATGCGCATAACCCGTCGCTTCACCCGACCAAAAACCGCGATGCGGTTTTCGTCGGGTGAGCTTGTCGTTGGCCCTCACTATTGGAGCCTCTTTTATGAAATGGTGTCTAGCCTTACTCGTCGCGCTTCTTCCGCTTGCCGCTCAAAGCGGATGGATTGATCCGAGCGGAAAGCCCATTCCTGATTCTGACAACATGCGCAGTGCTGGAGACTTCGGCATTCAAATCGTTCTTACTGCGAACGAAGGTCAGTTTCGCCAAACATGGAACTCATCCACGCCCCCGCCGAAACTGACTACTACCAACACGGTACGTCTAGGCGAAACGGTCTCCGCACTCCTCATCTTTCATGGCTGTGCGCCGAATGTCGGTGGCGTTTGCGACGTGGTATCTGATTTCATCCTCGAAGGGCCAGATGGAAGCAAAATGACGGCGGGTGGTGGCCCAGTTTGGTCTGGAAAGCCCATGCAGCAACGCCTCTTACAGCTCGGCCAAGCCAGTATGACTGTAGGCTTCGACAAGACTGATCCTGTTGGCGACTACAAGGTCACAGCGACCGTCAAAGACAAAGTTTCTGGCCGAGTCCTTTCTGTTACAGCGCGACTGAAAGTCACGAAGTGAGTTGTTGCGCCGTGAGGGCCAATCGGGTAGCTTCACGTTAGGCCGCGTATGAAGGCTGCAGTCGCGCTTGCGTTCCCGGTTTTCGCCACGATTGCCGCGATCGGTCAATCGATCATCCGCGAAAAGCGAAACAGAAGCCCATCCGCGTACCGAGCCACAACCAGCCTCCTATTGACCATCTTGCTGTTCAACGTCGCAGGGTCCTTCTTCTTTGGCGTATATATTGCTATCGACAATCCGAAGACCGCAAAAGACGCTCTTTGGTTCATGCCACTACTTTTCGCACCCGTCGAGTACTGGCTCCGTTTTGGCCCTGCACTCGTCGCGGCCGCCGCGGTGTTTGCACTGATATCCGTGCAACTGCATCGATCGAAGAGTTGCTCTTTCTCGTTACGAAAAGACTCGCAAAGTAGTTCAATCCTATCGGTCAGCAAAGTCCGGTTTCGTTCCGCCAAATTGACTGTGAAAAAATAAC
>NZ_MKMC01000062.1:0-2217 GCF_001856095.1 Methylomonas sp. LWB | reverse complement strand
TGGTGGCAATGTCTATTGCTTGAGTCTAAAAGACGAAGACTATGGCGCTGTTTACTATTGGGATCATGAGATGGCAAATTATGACGGTGAGCCTTGGGAAGAGAATATGACAAAGTTGTCCAATGCACTTTCAGAATTTATTGATGGGCTGCATGAAGAATGCGCATAACCCGTCGCTTCACCCGACCAAAAACCGCGATGCGGTTTTCGTCGGGTGAGCTTGTCGTTGGCCCTCACTATTGGAGCCTCTTTTATGAAATGGTGTCTAGCCTTACTCGTCGCGCTTCTTCCGCTTGCCGCTCAAAGCGGATGGATTGATCCGAGCGGAAAGCCCATTCCTGATTCTGACAACATGCGCAGTGCTGGAGACTTCGGCATTCAAATCGTTCTTACTGCGAACGAAGGTCAGTTTCGCCAAACATGGAACTCATCCACGCCCCCGCCGAAACTGACTACTACCAACACGGTACGTCTAGGCGAAACGGTCTCCGCACTCCTCATCTTTCATGGCTGTGCGCCGAATGTCGGTGGCGTTTGCGACGTGGTATCTGATTTCATCCTCGAAGGGCCAGATGGAAGCAAAATGACGGCGGGTGGTGGCCCAGTTTGGTCTGGAAAGCCCATGCAGCAACGCCTCTTACAGCTCGGCCAAGCCAGTATGACTGTAGGCTTCGACAAGACTGATCCTGTTGGCGACTACAAGGTCACAGCGACCGTCAAAGACAAAGTTTCTGGCCGAGTCCTTTCTGTTACAGCGCGACTGAAAGTCACGAAGTGAGTTGTTGCGCCGTGAGGGCCAATCGGGTAGCTTCACGTTAGGCCGCGTATGAAGGCTGCAGTCGCGCTTGCGTTCCCGGTTTTCGCCACGATTGCCGCGATCGGTCAATCGATCATCCGCGAAAAGCGAAACAGAAGCCCATCCGCGTACCGAGCCACAACCAGCCTCCTATTGACCATCTTGCTGTTCAACGTCGCAGGGTCCTTCTTCTTTGGCGTATATATTGCTATCGACAATCCGAAGACCGCAAAAGACGCTCTTTGGTTCATGCCACTACTTTTCGCACCCGTCGAGTACTGGCTCCGTTTTGGCCCTGCACTCGTCGCGGCCGCCGCGGTGTTTGCACTGATATCCGTGCAACTGCATCGATCGAAGAGTTGCTCTTTCTCGTTACGAAAAGACTCGCAAAGTAGTTCAATCCTATCGGTCAGCAAAGTCCGGTTTCGTTCCGCCAAATTGACTGTGAAAAAATAACAACCGCCTTTGAGGCGATGTCGGCGATATTCTGTCATATCTGATTTATCGGCGCTTCGATTGATGGGTTTCGCTTCGCTCTACCCATCCTACTGTCGGCCATTGGCTCGCCCCCGGTCATAGGATACCCCCTTGTCGGTTGTCTCCTATGGGTCATTTGCGTCAATTCGCCATTCCCAAAAGCCGTCATTCACTACTGGAGTAAGGGTATCGGAATCGATGGCCGACTTTGGGTTGGAACCGGCGGCTGCCTTGCGACCGGAATGCCTGGCGGTTTTGAAGTCGGAATCGCCGGCGGGTTTGATCGGAATATGCAAGAGTCCTATCGAAGCCTGAACGGCAACATACTTGCCGCTGTAAATGAAAATCCCCGTCCGTCCCGCTTTTTGCCTTGCGTTTATTGCTCGGAGCGTTGCTCGCAACTCTTTTAGTATTAAGGGAATCACTATTTGCCTTGCCCGCAAGGCTTTTGTAAGCGATCTTTGAAGGACGCACTAGAACTGAAACGGACAATGCCTTAACCGTTGGCGTGCGATTAGTCCGTTAGGGCGTCGAGATTCCAAGGCAACAGCGCTTCGAACTCTTCGACAGTTTTTGCGGTGGGAAGCTTTCGGAACAGATCGACCAGATAGGTGTAAGGGTCGACGCTATTGGCCTTGCAGGTTTCGATCAACGAGTAAAGATTAGCGCTGGCACGGGCGCCGGCCACCGTATCGCAAAACAACCAATTGCGGCGGCCCACCACGAAGGGGCGTATGGCGTTTTCGCAGAGGTTGTTGTCGATGGGCCAAGCGCCGTTGTCGACGAAGCGGATCAGTTTGGACCACTGCGATGACAAGTAATGCAAAGCCTTGCCCAGCAAACTACCGGGGATTACCGCATGCAGATGTTGTAGCAGCAGGGCTTCGATTTTGACCAAAACCGGTCGGCTTTGCTCCTGGCGCCGCTGCCCACGCTGTTCGACG
>NZ_MKMC01000061.1:0-2607 GCF_001856095.1 Methylomonas sp. LWB | reverse complement strand
GCCGATGCTTGAAGCGTAGCGGAAAGCGGTCGGCTGGAATGATAAGTTATGCATTGATTGTTACTTTGTTTCGGTTATCAACACGTTAGGATTTGCTGGGTCGTAAAAGAAATAGGTATAGAACTCAACCGGCTTGCCATTATCGAGTTTCGGTGAATACCCCTTATCAAGGATAAATTTCTTAGCCGCATCTACATATACTGGTGGAACAGACACATCAACTGGAGCTACGCCGCCAGATATTGGATCAGTGACGCGGGCAACCCGCACTGAACGAACAGACCCATTGACCTCCACCACAATACCAAAGATTACGCTATATAGTTTCTTGGCTTTTCCTGTAACGTAGCTCGGAGAATTGGACGACTTCGCTAGGACAGTACCGGCCAGAAGCATCGCAAGGATTCCCCAGAACTTTATCCAATTCGTCGTATTACGCCCCATTCGTGGCTCCATATTGGTTGACTGCATAACGCTCCACATAACAGGAAAAATAAAGAGGAGTGAGCTATAGCGAACGTAGCTTTATTTTTTCCATGTTGATGTGGTTGTTATAAGGCAATTTACAAATTTGCGGCAAATACTAATAATCCGAATCCTGTAATTAAAAACACTGTGAAAACAAGCCACTCTTTGGCGTTCACTAGGTGTAGTTGAATATTTTCTGTGAATTCCTTGTTTTCAGATTCAAGCCGTTGACTGTGTTTTTTGATTAAAAATCTGAGTCCAAACATCCAAACGGAGAAGGCTACTACAAGCGCCGCTAGTTTATACGGTGGAAGTTTATTTATTACATTGATTAGAAGTTGTATCCCATCCATATATCTTCAGGCCCTGCTTTATAACGCTAAGCTAACGGGCGCGTAGCGAAGCGGAGCGTCCCTTTGAGCGACGTGTTATGTGTGATCATGCTTGCTCCGGTGTGCAATAGACCAAAATGGCATCGCCTTTTTCAAGTGCGGACAAATAGCAGGAGCGTTCAGGCTCTCCCTTTCGCTCCGCTGTATCAAAGGGCAAAGTTCCAGCTTTTAATATCTCAACCTGAGACCACCCGCAATTTAGCGCCACGAGTTCTGCCGCCTCCCAGTCGTGAGCAGAGCCAAGCGACTGCCGTACGTAGATATGCATTGCGTGACGCTGACCAGTAGGAAAGCGTTCTACATCTGACGAAGTGGCTTTTGCCAAAAAAATATGGACTTCAGCTATCATGACACATAACGTAATGTATACGACATCGCTTGTCCTATAATCCAGGGCATAATGTCGTATAATCCTTTTTTCATGATGGCAAGTTATTGTTTGTGAAAGAATTCGCTCGGGCAAACGGGACACGTTATGGAAACAAATACGACATCGGCACCGCCAAAAAAACGACTGGATCAGGTACGCGATAAAATTCGTTTCAAGCACTACGGCCTGAGTACCGAGGATACCGACGTGTCCTGGATTAAGCAATTTATTTTGTTTAACGCCAAGCGTCATCCGACGAAGATGGGCGCGGCCGAAGTCGAACGGTTCTTGACCTATCTGGCAACCGAGCGGCATGTCTCCAGTTCCACGCAAAATCAGGCTTTGTCGGCCATTCTGTTTTTGTATCGCGACGTGCTAGCGGTGCAATGGCCTTGGTTGGATGGCATGGTCGAGCTTCGCCGGTCATCGGCGGTCTAATTCAACGGTTTATAAGCCCATTTTAGTCGGCACCGCCGCCGGATTTCACCAATCGCAGGCTCCGTAACAAAGAACGCCGGTTAGCTCGCATCCCTTGCCTATAGTCCTGTTCGAATAACGCCAGTTGCCAGCCAGCGCTTGGCACTCGGATGCCATCCAACGCCTGTTAGCGTTCTAGTAAACAATGTAGCGCGTGTTTCTGAATTTAGCCTACGCTTTTCATCTGCGGACTGCCCCATCGTCCGCCGTATCAGCCACGCCCAAAGGAGCCCGACATGAACCAGCATCTGATTTCTTTAAGCCTTTCCGATAATGATCTGAACGATATAGATGCCGCCCTGAAAATATTGGAAGACCGCTTCGCCGGCTTTCTGGTCTTAACCCCGGAAGAGCGTCGCGCCATCCCCAAGATGGGCGATAAAACCGAAGCGTTTTGCCGTCAGACGCTGACGGTGTCCAGCCAAAATACGTCCGCCATTCCGCCCGGTCTGGATACCGCCTCGGCGGAAGCCGATCTGGCGACGCTCGATAGACTCCGCCCTCGCCTGCATCGGCTGCGCGATTTATTGAGCAGAGCCGAAGATACCGACATGGCACTGGGCAGCGATATTTATAGTTTTAGTCTGGATGCTTACGCTTCGTTGAAAATCGCCGGTAAAGGCGCGGGATTGGAAACGCTGCGGCAGGCGATGTCGGTTCGATTTAACCGCGGCGCCAAGCCAAAAACCTAAACCGGCCAGCCTGTCGGCTAAACAAGATAAGTAGGTCAGCCGCCCGGCTCGGCCTTCCGGCACACCAACTAAGCTCAAGTCCATAGCGGAATAGATAAAGGCAAGGCTCGCAAGCTTTGCCGCTAACCCCGCAAGCTTATTCGCAGCACTCGCAAGGTTCCAAGCCTTGCCCGCAAGGTAAATGACTTTGCGGGCAAGGCAATTTTCT
>NZ_MKMC01000060.1:0-2784 GCF_001856095.1 Methylomonas sp. LWB | reverse complement strand
CGCTCGACCGTCACCAACCGCAGTTGACTCGCCAGCCGTTGCTGCTCGGCCAGCAAGGCTTGGTAGTCTTCGGTGGACAGCGTGATGGTGGGCGTCATGCCGTTATTTTACCGGCTTTACATCCGCGTTTCAGCCTACTTGGGTATAGGTTCGTGCCGGATGCGGCCGCATCGCGGCCAAGTCAATACCGGCTAACAACCAGTGGAGTTGCTCGACCGTCAACGTCACAACTGCTGCCTCTTTCGGCCAGTGAAAACGGTCGGCTTCCAGCCGCTTGAGCATCAACCAAAAACCGGTGCGGTCCCACAACAGCAGTTTGATCCGATCCCGCCGGCGATTGCTGAACACGTAGATGGCCGGCTCGAACGGATTCAAGCCTAATGCCTGCTCAACCAGCAGCGCTAAACCATTGATGGCCTTGCGGCCGTCGACCGGCTCGCGGTGCAGGTAGACCTTCAATCCTGCGTCGAAACGAAACATGGCAGCTCGGCCAACGCCTTCAAAATCACCGGCAGGTCGCTCAGCTCGACAGGCTGTAACGCGAGTTTAACGCCGTTGGGCAACTCCGCACTGAGCGCTGACTCAGCCGGTTTCTCTGCGCTCAGCGACTGAACGGGCACAAAAGCCGGCAACGTTAATGGACTGTTCGGATTCGGATGTCCTGTTTCTCGGTAATGCCCCATCCACTTGCGCAGCAGATTGGCATTGATACCGTATTGCAGAGCGATCTTGGCAACCGATGTGCCCGAATGCAAGCAAACTTTCACTAGCTCCCGCTTGGCTTCCGGATCATAAAGGCAACGGCCGTCTCGCCCGTGCCCCACGATTAATGGCCGCGATAATCGCGTGTTATGCTCCTTCATAGGTGTCCACCTGATTATAAGTGGACACTATCTTCGTTCCTTTCGAGCTGTTTATACAGATGCTGTTAAAGGACCGCTTACAAAATAACAACCGCCTTTGAGGCGGTGTCGGCGATATTCTGTCATATCGCATTTACCGGCGCTTCGATTGATGGGTTTCGCTTCGCTCTACCCATCCTACTGTCGGCCATTGGCTCACCCCCGGTCATAGGATACCCCCCTGTCGGTTGTCTCCTATAGGTCATTTGCATCAATTCGCCATTCCCAAAAGCCGTCATTCACTACTGGCGTAATAGTATCGGAATCGATGGCCGACTTTTGGCTGAAACCGGCGGCCGCTCTGCGACCGGAATGCCTGGCAGTTTTGAAGTCGGAATCGCCGGCGGGTTTGATCGGAATATGCAAGAGTCCTATCGAAGCCTGAACGGCAACATACTTGCCGCTGTAAATGAAAATCCCCGTCCGTCCCGCTTTTTGCCTTGCGTTTATTGCTCGGAGCGTTGCTCGCAACTCTTTTAGTATTACGGGAATCACTATTTGCCTTGCCCGCAAGGCTTTTAGTGTTACGCACAAGGCTCGGAGCCTTGCGTTTATTGCTCGGAGAATTGCGCGCAACTCTTTTAGTGTTGCGGGAATCACTTTTTGCCTTGCGCACAAGGCTCGGAGCCTTGCGTGTATTGCTCGGAGCGTTGCGCGCAACTCTTTTAGCATTACGGGAATCGCTATTTGCCTTGCCCGCAAGGCTCGGAGCCTTGCGTGTATTGCTCGAAGCGTTGCGAGAATCACTTTTAGTGTTGCGGGATAGACTTTTTGCGTTGCGATCGAGACTGGGAACCGCGTTAATTGCCGGATTCGCGTTGAAAGCGCTGCTCCGGCGGCCAACCCGATACCCAATCAGCGGTCGCGGCGTGGTTAAAACGGTTTGCGGCGAGTCGGGCCGGCCGGGCTCGCCGCGTAATGCAGGATTTTCGGCGATCGGCAGTCCTTAAGTAGCCGCTTTCGGTTTAGCGCCGCGATTAAAACGGACCGACATTGCTTGCCGCAGCGTTTCCAACGCGGCGCCCTTGCCGGCAATCTTTAACGAGGCATAGGCATCCAAACTAAAATTGTAAATATCGCTGCCCAGGGCCATGTCGGTATCCTCGCCGCGACTCAACAAATCCCGCAAGCGATGCAGGCGCGGGCGTAATTGATCCAGCGCGGTAAAATCGGCCACGGCTTCGTTGACATCCAGGCTGGGCGGCAGCGCTTGCGGATTTTGACCGGAGACGATTAGCGTCTGCCGACAAAACGCTTCAGTCTTATCGCCCATCAGTGAAAAATCTCCGCACTGATCGCTAACGGTAAAAACACTGAATCCATTGCAAAGCTAAAAGGCAGATCAACGAGCGGATAGCTTGGTGGTTCAGCCTTTAATTTTCGGATAGTCGCATTGTCGTTTTCTAACGCTGCCCAATTCAGCCGAGTGCCGCAGTAGATGAATACGCGCTCATACAACGGAACTTCGGCATTTAAGCTCTTGAACGTTGCGCAGCCGGACAGTCCCACACTGCAAAAAACACAGATGACGATATTCTCGAATGTTTTCAACTTATTCCTGTCATATGATTGCCTTCAACCTGCCATTCAGCTTATCACGTCAAATAAGCTAAAACTGTTGCTCACAAGGAATGCCGTCATTGTCACCGTCCATCTTCGTACCAGGGCAATTCCGGAGATAAAAAACAGCTTCCTCATACGACCCCATTTCCAAACAATACACCTTACCTTGACACTGAAAATGTTGAATGGGTTTTTCGGGTTCAGCAATTGGCAATACCGGCTGACCACTAGAGCCATTTTGATTCGCAAACTTGCTGAAGATTGCAACGGCTGCGAGTACAAATAGAACTGGAATAAATCTATATCCTGATTTCTTATA
>NZ_MKMC01000059.1:0-2951 GCF_001856095.1 Methylomonas sp. LWB | reverse complement strand
GGGCCAGCTCGGTTTGCAAGGCTTCGATGACCAGCACTTGGCCGGGATAATCTTGCAGCTTGCCGGCCAAGGCCTGCTGAGTCAGACACCAGCCGGCACCGGCATTGGCGATCATGTAATCCAAGCGTTCCTGCGGATAGTCGGGGTCCAACGGCACATAAGCCGCACCGGCCTTGACGATCGCATGCAGGCTGACCACCAACTCCAGGCAGCGCTCCATACACACCGCCACCAAGCTTTCGGTGCCGACGCCTTGCGAGATTAGATAATGCGCCAATTGGTTGCTGCGCCGTTCCAGTTCGTCGTAGGTCAATTGGCGTTGTTCGAACACCAACGCCACCGCCGCCGGCGTCCGTTGCGCCTGACGGCTTAACAATTCCGGTATCAAGGCGTCCGGGTACGCGTACTCGGTGGCGTTCCAGTCTTCGAGACAACGCTTTCGTTCTTGGGCCTCAAGCAAGCCAAACTCGGCCAAGGGTTTAGCGCCGGCCGACAACAGGAAATTCAACGCCGATTTAAAATGCGCCAACAGCCTGTTGACGGTAGCGGCGGCAAAAACCTCGGCTTGGTACATGGCCTTGATTTGCAATTGCTCGCCCGGCACGACGACCAGCGTCAGCGGATAATTGGTTTGCTCCTTAAAATGCGCGGCAACGATTTTTAAATCCGCCTGTTCGCCAGTCAACAAGCCCGCTTCCAATGGATAATTTTCCAGCACCAGCAAACTTTGGAACAAAGACTGCCCTGCGGCAACGCGACCGCTACACTCCATGATCTTGCTCAACGGCAAAAAAGCATGGGCATCGCGCCTAAATTGTTCGGCGGTCAAAGACTGCAGCCATGCGCCGACCGATTGCCGGTTATCGATATGGGCCGCGACCGGAATCGTATTGATGAACAGCCCCACGACGTCCTCTATCCCAGGCAATTGCGGCGGACGACCGGAAACCGTCATGCCGAACACGACGTTTTGCTCCGAGCTGTACCGGCTCAGGATCAAAGCCCAGGCCGCCTGCAACAACACCGCTAGCGTGGTGCGCTCCTGTTTAACGAAAGCGCCGATGCGGCCGCTTAATTCCGCCGCCCAAACCGTCGCCGCGTCGGCATAACCGGCAGAGGTTTTCGGTTCGACGCAAGGCAGCACGGTCGCGCCCTGAATCGCCGCCAACTGTTGTTGCCAATATTGCATGGCCGGTTGAGGATCTTGCTGTGCCAGCCAATGCAGATAATCGGCAAACGGCCTGAGCGGTTTTGCCTGGTAGGCCTGTCCCTGCACCGACGCTTGATACTGCTTGGCAACGTCCTGCAAAACCAAAGGCAAGGACCAGCCATCCATCAACAAATGATGGTAACTCCAGAGTAAACAATATCGCCGCTCGCCCAGTTTAATTAAGCTCAAATGCGACAACGGGCCACGGCTGACGTCGAAGCCTTGCCCGGCTTGTTGCTGCTGCAATAACGCCTGCCGTTGCCGCTGTTCGTCGGCCGCCATGTAGCTCCAGTCCAGTACCTGCCACGAGCAAAACCCGGTTTCGATCAATTGCTGATAAGGCTTGCCGCCGCTTTGTTGCCAAATAAACACCCTTCTTAAAGCATCGTGGCGCAGGAAAACCGCCCACCAAGCTTGTTTAAACAAATCGGCTTGCAGATCGCCCTCGAACGTCAAAACCACCTGTTGGCAGTAAACGCCTTTGTCGTCATCGTACAAGGCATGAAACAGCATGCCTTCCTGAGTCGGCGACAAGGGCAGGCATTGGTTATCGCCATCGGCGGCGAGCACCGATTGTTCGGCTTGTTTAGCCAAGCCGGCCAATTCGGCTATGGTCTGGCCGAGGAACAAATCCTCGACGCGCAACTCAAGGCCCGCCTCTCTGGCTCTGGCCACAATCTGAATACTTAAAATAGAATCGCCGCCCAATTCGAAGTAGTTGTCGTCGATGCCGATGCGGTCTTGGTTCAAGACTTCCCGCCAGATACCCACCAAGCGTTGTTCCACGGCATTGCGCGCTTCCCGGTAGGGCTGTTGGACTTGAATGTCCGGTTCTTTCAGCGCTTTGCGGTCCAGTTTGCCGCTAGCGGTCAACGGCAGTTGCTCTAGCCTGACAGTTTGGCTCGGCCGCATGTAATCGGGCAGTTGCTGCAATTGCTGCTTGACGGCCTGATCGAAGTCGGCCGCGTGGCTCACCACATAAGCCACCAAGCGTTTACTTTGCCCTTGGCTCCAAACCTTGACCGCCGCCTCTTGAATCTCGGCATGCTGTTTGAGCACGCTTTCGATTTCGCCCAACTCGATCCGAAAGCCTCTGAGCTTAATTTGGCCGTCTTCCCGGCCTTGGTATTCGATGACGCCGTCGGCCCGGTAGCGGCATAGGTCGCCGGTCCGGTACAGCCTTTCGCCTTGACCGAACGGATTGGGTACGAAGCGTTCCGCGGTCAGCTGCGGCTTTTGCTGATAGCCGCGCGCCAAGCCGATGCCGGCGATGTACAGTTCGCCGGACACGCCGATCGGCACCGGCTGCAGTTGGCCGTCGAGGATGTATAAACGTAGGTTGTCGATCGGTTTGCCGATCGCGACGATGGGGCTGGCGGTGTCGTCTTCATGGCAAGGCCATTCGCTGACGTCGATCGCCGCTTCGGTCGGGCCGTAGAGATTGTAGAGACGCGCCGATGTCAATTTGCCGTAGACCTGTTGTTGCAGGCTCAACGGTAAGGCTTCGCCGCTGCAGATGATGCGCCGTAAGCTGTTGCAGTGTGCCGCTTCGGGGTCGTCGATGAAGGCTTGCAGCATGGACGGCACGAAGTGCAGGGTGTCGATGTGCTGGGCTTGGATCAGTTTGGCCAGGTAATCGCTGTCTTTATGTCCGCCCGGTTTGGCGATGACCAAACGGGCGCCGGCGATCAACGGCCAGAAAAATTCCCAGACCGAGACGTCGAAGCTGTACGGGGTTTTT
>NZ_MKMC01000058.1:0-3379 GCF_001856095.1 Methylomonas sp. LWB | reverse complement strand
GGCGCGTTGTCGTCCATCGATTTCGACGCCGGTCTGCTGACCGCCACAGGCGGCGACGGTAGCGGCGGTACCGCGCTGTTGGGCGGCGGCGGCTCGGGCGGCGGCTTGCTGTTACACGCGCCGACGATTTCGTTTACCGGCAACACCACGGTCAGCGCCGACGGCGGCGGTGCTTTCGGCGGCGGCGGCCGCATATTGTTTCTGAGCGACAGCGGCGGTTTAAGCGGCGAAATCACCCATCTGTCGGTCAATCCGGCACCAACCGGCGGCGCCGTCGCCGGCGTCATCGAATACGGCAAACTGTCCGCGGTGCCGGTACCGGCCTCGGCTTGGCTGATGCTCAGCGCGCTGACCGGATACTTGGGCCTGCGGCGCAAGGCCGCATAAACCGCGTTCGACCGCCGCCGAGTCGACCGGCCTCGGTGGCGCTGCTAGCGCCCCAAACGTTGCTCCAGCGCCAACACCCTTTGCGTCGTCGCCAGCACGGTATCCGGATTCAAGCTCATCGAGTCGATGCCGATTTCAACCAAATATTCGGCCATCTCCGGATAATCCGACGGTGCCTGACCGCACAAACCGGAATGGCGACCGTTGCGGCGGGCGCCTTCGACGGCCAAGCGGATCATGGTTTTGACGCCGGGATCGCGCTCGTCGAAGTCGTTGGCCACGATCTCGGAGTCTCGATCCACGCCGAGAGTGAGTTGGGTCAAGTCGTTGGAGCCGATCGAAAACCCGTCGAACAGTTTGGCGAATTCGTCGATCAGAATCACGTTGTTGGGAATCTCGCACATCACGTAGATTTCCAAGCCATTTTCGCCGCGCTTGAGGCCATGCCGCGCCATGCTCTCCAACACCCGCTCCGCTTCGCCGATGCGCCGACAAAAGGGAATCATCAGGACAACATTGGTCAATCCCATGCCGTCGCGCACCCGTTTCATCGCCGCGCATTCCAATGCAAAGCCTTCCGCGTAAGCCGGATGCACGTAGCGCGCGGCACCGCGAAAACCGATCATCGGATTGGCCTCGTCGCCCTCGAACCAGCGCCCGCCCAGCAACGTCGCGTATTCGTTGGTCTTGAAATCCGACATCCGCACGACGACCGGCTTCGGATAGAATGCCGCGCCTATCGTGCCCACCCCTTCCGCCAGCCGCTCGACAAAAAAGTCTTCCGGCTTGGCGTAAGCTTCGGTCAGCGCTTGCAATTTGACCAACTCCTCGGCGTCCCGAACCTTATCGGGATGGATCAAAGCCAAGGGATGGGCCTTGATGTATTCGGTAATGATGAATTCCATCCGCGCCAAACCAACCCCGTCGTTCGGCAAAAAGCTGTGCTTGAAGGCCAGTTCCGGATTGCCGAGATTCAACATGATCTTGGTTTTCGGCCGCCGCAGCTGGGCCAGATCGGTATGGCTGACCTCGAAACCGACTTTTCCGCGATACACCTTGCCGGCATCGCCTTCGGCGCAACTGACCGTGACCTCGCTGCCGCTGGAAATTGCGCTGGTCGCGTTTTCGCAGCCGATCACCGCCGGCACTCCCAACTCGCGGGCAATGATCGCCGCGTGGCAGGTTCGGCCGCCGCGATTGGTGACGATGGCGGCGGCGGTTTTCATCACCGGCTCCCAATCCGGCGTGGTCATGTCGGCCACCAACACTTCGCCGGGTTTGAAGGTCGACAACTTAGCCACATGGTCTATCACTCGCGCGGTGCCGGCCGCGATCTTGCCGCCGACCGCGTGGCCGCGCGCGATCACCTCCCCCGCTTCGGTGAGACGATACTGCTCCAACACATGACCGGCTTTTTGCGAGGCCACGGTTTCCGGGCGGGCCTGGACGATGTACAAGCAGCCGTCCAGACCGTCCTTGGCCCATTCCATATCCATCGGCCGGCCATAGTGGTTTTCGATTTTGATCGCGTAATCGGCCAGTTCCAGCACTTCGGCGTCGGCGATGCAATAGCGGCGCCGCTCGTCGTTAGCGGTCGCGATATTGCGGACCGGCTCGCGGGTACGGCCGTCGCTATACACCATCTTGATTTTCTTCGCGCCCAGATTGCGCCGCAGCACCGCCCGATAACCTTGCGCGAATGTCGGTTTGTGCACGTAGAACTCGTCAGGATCGACGGCGCCCTGCACCACGTTTTCGCCCAAACCGTAAGCGCCGGTGATAAATACCGCCTCCTGGAAACCGGACTCGGTATCCAGCGAAAACATCACGCCGCTGGCCGCCAAATCGGAGCGCACCATTTTCATCACTCCGATCGACAAGCTGATCTTAAAATGATCGAAGCCCTGATCGATGCGGTAATGAATGGCCCGGTCGGTGAACAAACTGGCAAAGCAGCGCTGGCAGGCATCCAGCAAGGCCTGACCGCCGCGAATGTTCAAATAGGTATCCTGCTGGCCGGCAAAGCTGGCGGTCGGCAAGTCTTCGGCGGTCGCCGAACTGCGCACCGCAACGCTCAAGTCCGCCCCGTACTCCTGTTGCAATCGGGCGAAAGCTCGGTGTATTTCGGCCTGCAAATCGGCCGGCAGCGGCGCCGCGTAAACCAGATCGCGCGCCATTTGGGCGCGGCGAGCCAGGTCGGCGACGTCGTCGGCGTCCACGTCGTCCAGCAGTTCGTGCAAACGCGGCCAGATCCCGGCTTGATCCAGTACGTAGCGATAAGCCTCGGCGGTAATCGCGAAGCCGTTGGGGACGCGGATACCCTGGCCGGCAAGTTCGCGATACATTTCTCCCAACGACGCGTTTTTGCCGCCAACCAGCGGGATATCGCGGATGGTCAACTCGTTGAACCAGCGGATGTATTGATAAGCTTCCGACATGAGACACTCCTTGGCTGTTGTTATCGTGATTACGCCGACTGTCCGGCCGGCCGTCTTGTTTTGGGCTCTAAAATTCTGGGATTCGGCGCTCGGACCCGAAGCCGCTCAACCCGACGGAACTTCCGGCCGTTTCCGAGTCCGCGCCGCTGACTAAGCAAGCGACTATCGGCATACGCCGTTCACAAGCTTCGACAGTTCGCGAAGCGGATCGGTCCCTACTTGAATATAGTCTAAATGCGGTCCCGGCGACCGATAAGACGGAACCGCCGGCGCACGCGGGTTAGCGCTTGATTTTGAACACGCGCTCGCGATAACGCACGACGATGCCATCCTCCTGGATTTCCCGCAACTCGACCTGATCCTTGATGGTCTGGCCGGGCACGTATTTGACCATGTCTATCATCACGAAGCGTTCGGCCGGCGTGGCCGAGTAACTGTAGACATTGATCGGCAGGCTGGGTAGCGATTGGCGCAGCTCCGGCGGCAAATCGTCCAGTGTGTCCAACCCGCTTTTTGGCCGCGGCGGCGCGGCGGCCGGAGCAATCGCGGCGACG
>NZ_MKMC01000057.1:0-3455 GCF_001856095.1 Methylomonas sp. LWB | reverse complement strand
TTGCCGGCTTGGTCCGGTAGCGGCGCCCAGTTGCTGATGTAAATATAATATTGCCGGTTGGCGGTCAACGCGGCGTTCGGCGTCAGCGTGACGGTTTTGCCGTCTGCGCTCAGCGCGTAGCTCGCGCTCGGCCGTTGCCCGGTCACCGCGTCGTACAGCGCGATCGTGTCGCTGTTCAATGCCAGCGGGTTGAGCCGTTCGGCAAAGGTGATCACCACCGGGCTGTTCAGGCCGATGCCGCTGGTGTTGTTGGCCGGACTGTATTGCACCACGCTGGTCGAGAGCAGGTCGGCGCCCGCGCCGGTCGTGAAGCTTCTGTCCTGTGCCGTGCCCAGTACGTTGCCGCTCAGGTCTTCCACGCCTTCGACGTGCAGGCTGTAGCCGGTGTTCGCCAGCAGCGGTTGTTGCAACTTCAGCGTCAGGGTTTTCCGGTCGCCGCTCAGCTCGCGGGTCACCGCGATCGCGTCGCCGCCCTTGCGCAGTTCCACTCCGCCCAAGCTCAAGCCACTCACCGGTTCGTCGAATTGCACTTGCAGCACTGCGTTCGTCGGGACGTCGAGTTGGTCGGCGACGATGCTGTAGCCGACGACGTTGGGCGCCAGGTTGTCCGCCGTCAGTGCCGCCGTGAAATAGCGGCTCTGATAGGCGTTGTTGCCGTTCATGTCTTGAACGGAGTAGACGTAGAAGTAGTAGTTGCGCCCTACCGCCAAGGCTTGCGTCGGCACGAGGGTGAGCGTGCGGCCGTCGGTGCTCAGGTCGAGGCTCGCCGGGACGTGCTGGCCGGTGACGGTGTCGTACAGGTACAAACCGCCGTCGTTGACCGTGACCGGGTCGATCGCTTCGCTCATCCGTGCTTTGAAGACGGCGTTGACCGGGACGTTGGTCGCGCTCGCGGCCATGCTCCATTCCACGACGCTGGGCGAGGCGGTGTCCGGACCGTTGCCGGTGCTGAATTGGCTGCTCCGGCTGACCACGGCGTTGCCGGCGTAGTCTTGGGGTTGATCCACCGTTAGCGTGACGTCGCTGTCCACCGGCCACGGTTCGTGCGGCAGGTAGCTGACTTGCCGGTTGCCGTCGCTGAAGCTGAGCGAGTAGCTACGCGCATCGTAGTTCGGCACTTGCGCCAGCGGCTGGTCGCCGTCGTCGCCGAGGAAGCTCAGCGGGCTGACCGCTTCGTCGAAGCGGATCGAGACGCGGTTGTTGATGCCGACTTGGCCGGCGCCGTCGATCGGACTGAGCGCCGTGACTTTCGGCGCGATGCTGTCCGCCGTGGCGCCGACCGCCGTCGCGAAGTACCAGAGGTAATCGCTGTTGTAGGTCGATTCGGCTCCGCTGGCGTCTTTGACCCCGGCACGGATGCCGATTTGATAGCCTTGGTTGGCTTGCAACGCGGCGTTGGGCACGAGCCTGACGACGCGGTTGCCTTTGAGCAGGCTGACCGTGGTCGGTATTTCGGCGCCGTAGTAGTAGTTGCGCAGGACGAAGCGGCTGTTGTCGACCGTGGCCGGGTCTAGCGCTTCGTTGAATTGCAGCTCGATCGCCGGGTTCAGCGGCAGTGTGATGCCGTCGTCGGTGTTCAACGCCAGGACGTACGGGGTTTTCGTCGCCGGGTCTTCTTCGGTCCGGAACGAGGTGTAGAAGCTGTTCAGGGCATTGCCGCTCAGGTCTTGGGCGGTGCTGTCCAGGAACACTTCGATCCGCGCGTCTTTCGCCCAGGGCTGCGCCGGGGTGTAGACCAGGGTACGGCCGTCGCCGATCAGTTGCAGGTTGCCGGTGATCAGGACGCCATTTTGCGAGACGTGCAGCGCGCCGGCCAGGCTGCTGGCTTTGAGCGCTTCGTTGCTGTACAGCACGATTTTGTTTTTGGACAGCACGTTGTAGGCGCCGTTGCCGGGTAAGGCGGTGGCGATGCTAGGCCGGCCGGTGTCGTTGGCCGCCGCGGTCGTGAAGACTTTGACGGTGTCGGCTAGCCGGTTGCCGCTGAGGTCTTTGATGTCGTCGGTCAGCAGGACGGTCACCAGGGCCGAGGCCGGCAGGTTGTAGTTGAGGGTGACGGTGCGGCTGTCGGCCGAGTAGCTGATCGACGGTCTGACGACGTCACCGTTGACGAACAAGCCGACGTTGTTGCTGACCGTGCTTTGGTTGAGCGATTCGGAGAAGGTCAGGACGATCGGGTTGTTGCCGTAAACGTCCATCGCGCCGTCGTTCGGGGTGATGGATAGCAGTTGCGGCGCGGTATTGTCGCCGCCGGTGCCGGTGGTGAAGTATTGGTAGCGGTAGCTGTTGCTGTTGCCGGCCAGATCGAGGACGCCGTTGACGGTGATGTTGATCTGGGTGTTGCCGGGCAGCGGGGTCAATGGGCTGAAGGTGACGACGTTGCCGCTTTGCGCGAAGCTGCCGGCCAGTTGGCCGCTATAGCCGCTGGCGCTGATGGCGATGCCGCTGTCCAGGGTGGTCGGGTCGATCGCTTCGCTGAAGCTGAAGGTGATCGGCGCGCTGGCGCTGACGCCGGTGGCGGCGTTGGCCGGGCTGATCGTTACCGTCGCGCCAGTGGTGTCGGCGCTGGCGCTGGCGCCGGTCGTGAAGTGGCTGGTTACGGTGCTCAGCCGGTTGCCGATATAGTCGTACAGGCCATCCAGCACGACGGTGTAGTCGCTGTTGATCGCCAGCGTGCTGCTCGGGGTGAAGGTGATGGTCCGGTTGTCGCTACCCAGGCTGGCGGTGCCGGCCACGTCGACGCCGCCGACGCTGAGCCGGACGCTGCCGGCGACGCTGAAGGCGCTGATCGGTTCGTCCAGTACGAAGCGCAGTTTGGCGTTGACCGCGATGCCGCTGGCGCCGTCAACGATGTTTTGACCGCTGACCAGCGGTACTTCCTGGTCGCTGGCGCTCCCGGTCCGGAAGTACCAGTTGGCGTAGTTGATCCGATTGCCGGCTTGGTCCGGTAGCGGCGCCCAGTTGCTGATGTAAATATAATATTGCCGGTTGGCGGTCAACGCGGCGTTCGGCGTCAGCGTGACGGTTTTGCCGTCTGCGCTCAGCGCGTAGCTCGCGCTCGGCCGTTGCCCGGTCACCGCGTCGTACAGCGCGATCGTGTCGCTGTTCAATGCCAGCGGGTTGAGCCGTTCGGCAAAGGTGATCACCACCGGGCTGTTCAGGCCGATGCCGCTGGTGTTGTTGGCCGGACTGTATTGCACCACGCTGGTCGAGAGCAGGTCGGCGCCCGCGCCGGTCGTGAAGCTTCTGTCCTGTGCCGTGCCCAGTACGTTGCCGCTCAGGTCTTCCACGCCTTCGACGTGCAGGCTGTAGCCGGTGTTCGCCAGCAGCGGTTGTTGCAACTTCAGCGTCAGGGTTTTCCGGTCGCCGCTCAGCTCGCGGGTCACCGCGATCGCGTCGCCGCCCTTGCGCAGTTCCACTCCGCCCAAGCTCAAGCCACTCACCGGTTCGTCGAATTG